>CAIOJS010000222.1 GCA_903858655.1 uncultured bacterium
AATTTTGGATGCAAATAGCCGGACGGCTTACGCGTGATTACCAAAACCTTATCTACCTTTTCATCGTGAAGACATTCATAAAGAACGCCCTCGCCAACCATGCCAGTTGCACCTTCATTCAGCGATGTGTATTTAGCTCCACGCGTGAGAAATGGAGTACTTCCTATTAGTAATAATGAAGTACGTAAGATCTTTAGTGGTGATCTCAGTTATATTATCCGCTATCCAAAGTTTAATGCCCGTATTACAGCTTTCAATACCAATTTTCAAAACGATACAAAAGTTATCTATTATTTTGGCGACAGACCGGGAAATGTTGGCGAGACATTTGTGAACTATTTTATAACCGGTATCAATAAAGTGCATCAGGGAATTGAATTGGGTGTTGAGGTAAAAGTGCTTCCGGTTCTTGCTATTGTGGCAGGTGGTTCAATCGGAAATTATCGCTATACTAACAGACCAAGTTCTTATATGACTTCGGAAAGCGGCCTTATTCCGGATTCTACTCAGAAAATATATTGTAAGAATTTTTTCGTAAGTGGTTCACCACAAACTGCCGGATCAATAGGTTTGAAATTCGGACCTATGAAAAACTGGTACGCCAATTTAAATGCCAACATATTTGCCAACAATTGGGTTGATTTTGCTCCAAATCAAAGAACACTTGAGTTTTTTCAACAGGCAGGTATTTACCCTGGCGATGAAAGGCTAACACAAATTACTGAACAGAAATTAGCGAACAATAACCCTCAGTTTACGCTGGATGCTTCAGTCAGCAAAACCTTTAAGATTAAAAACCTATATTTGGGTATCAATCTTAGCTGCAGCAATGTCCTGAACAATACAAAAATGATCACTTCAGGTTACGAACAAGCCCGTAGCGATGTATATAGTTACGGCGTTAACGGGTTCCCACCAAAATACTACTATGGTTATGGCAGAACCTATTTTTTAATGGCATCACTAAGATTATAATTTAATGAAGATAAAAACTAAAAAAATAAATAATATGAAATCACTCAATGTAATAAGAAAAATCTGGGTACTGCTTCTAATCGTTCCTGCAATATTTTTAGCAGGCTGTTCCAAGAACTTTGATGTACCGCCAGTTAGTATTCCTATGTTTCAATTGCCCGATGGTGCAAGTGTAATTAGTCTTAAAGCACTTAAAAATAGACACATCGTGCTGGGAGCTCTCGATAGTATTAACGATAATGTTTATGTAACCGGGATTGTTGTTTCCAGTGATGAAACAGGAAATATTTACAAAAGCTTATATATTCAGGATACCTCAGGCGGTTTGTTACTCTCACTCGATGCTACTAGTTTGTATAATCTTTACCCATTAGGACAGAGAATTTATGTAAAATGTAAAGGCTTGTTTTTAGGTGACTATAATGGAATGACTCAGATTGGCATGCCTTATGCCGGAGCAATAGGCAGAATTCCTAGTGTACTTATCAGCCAATATTTGTTTCTAGACAATCTTCCTGGTGCCGTTCCTGCAGCCAAGGTCGTTACTATTCCTACGATTACTCCTAATGACTTGGGAACGCTAATTAAATTAGAAAATGTTCATTTTGTTGAAGTAGCGATGCCTTATGCTGATGCTTCTGCCAGTACAAACCGTACAATTTCGGATGGGACTAATACTTTGATATTGCGAAGCAGTAATTACGCTACATTTCGTGCTACACTGTTACCTGATGGAACAGGCACGGTGTATGGCATTCTCGGTCTTTTTGGTACCGATTTGCAATTGTACATTCGTGATTTGAACGACGTGGTTGGATTCGATTATTCTTCACAAATTATTCTGAACGAACCTTTCACAGCAAGTCAGGGCGGTTTTACATCCTTTAGTGTTGTAGGTGCTCAAGCATGGACATTCAGTGCTACGTATGGTATGACTATGTCAGGTTTTAGTGGTGGCATTAATAACGCTAACGAAGACTGGCTGATTTCTCCTGCAGTTGATTTAACCCAATTTAATTCGGTAAAACTATCATTTAGCCATACAATCAATAAAGGTGTTGTGGCAAATATGATGACAAACCACACTCTTTGGGCTTCTAAGAATTATACTTCCGGTGATCCAACTCTAGCAACATGGGAGCAGATAACGATTCCAACCTATCCAACAGGTAGCGATTGGACTTATGTAAGTTCAGGGCAAATTGCTTTGCCGGCATCTTATGATGGGCAAGCTAATGTGCATTTTGCATATAAATATTTAAGTTCAACATCGGAATCCGCAACATGGGAACTCAAAACAGTATTGTTGAAAGGAACGCATAATTAATTCCTTTTTTCTTCAGAAAGGGAAGCTATCTTTATGGAAAAGGTAGCTTCTTTTTTTAATTAGGAGATGCAAAAGAACATATAAAAACAAATTACTTACTAAAGTCCAGCTAACATGAAACACCTCTTACGATTTATTCTTTTTGTCTTTGTTGCCATTACGGGTATGCAGCTTCAGGCTCAAACCGGCTTGCCTACCTTTTGGGATTGCACACCCGGAACGATACCTATTGGATGGGCAACCAACATCACAGGTTATTATACTTCTTCGAGTTATTATCATTCGGCACCCAATGCGATTAAGTTTGATGCGACGGGGATATATCTTACCATCAATTTTGTGGATGAACCGGACACTTTGATTTATTATTTGCGCGGTGCTTCTTTCGTTGGCGGCACGTTCACCATACAACAATCTGTGAATGGAACCGCATGGAACACTGTTAGGACATTCACGGATGCAAACATACCAAATACTAGCATTGCAAATGCTGCCCCATTTAAAGATTTGCTGTTGGCTAACAGCCGTTATGCTCGATTTTATTATTCTGCCAAGTCATCGGGGAATGTGTGTATAGATGATATCACTGTAAAGAAAAGACCTCCCGGACCTGATGCCAACATGAAAGTTAGACTCAATAATAATTTGATTCCAAACACGACGACAGCCGTCATCGGCAATGCCGCATCTTCCGTATTCAGGGTTATCAATTCGGGATTGGATTCTACCCTGCGCATTACTGCTGCAAATTTCTCAGGGCTGGATGCAGCCATGTTTAGCGTTACAAACATCCCCCTCAATGTGCCTCCTAATGATTCGGCTACGTTTACGCTTAACTTTGTGGGCAGTGGTGCCGATGGAACTAAAATCGCCGCCATGTCCCTTGTGAATAACGATGTAGATAATAATCCATACGATGTGAATCTATGGGCAGTGAAAGGCTGTTGTGCTACTGAACCCACAAGCCCTGCTATCAATCTAAATTTTTCAGACATTAAATCCTATAAATTCAGGGTGGATTTTGCTGATGGTGGCAGTGTGCCCGATACCTACATCGTTCTCAAGAAAGATTCCCCCATAACAGAAGAACCTTTGGATGGTCAAACCTATTTGAAAGGAGATTATATAGGCGGTGCGCAAGTGTGCTATGTGGGTGCGGCGGGTTATTTTTATCCCAGCAATGTGGTAGCAAACATGCATTATTATCTCAAAGTATTTGCTGCGAATGGCTACAACGGCTATCAAAACTACCTGACCTCGTCGGTTGCTTCACGCGATACGACCACGCTTGTCAATATGATAGGCACCTATTATGATGGTATCAATATATTGTCGCCTACCTTGTGGTTGGATTTGCACAATCTGGTGAATGTTCACACTACGCTTTATTATAGCGATTATGATTTGTATGTAATCAACAGTTTCGAAAGCAGAGATACGGTCGTGAGTGGTCAAAGTAGAAAGGTACTTACTTGTGCCTATTCAGGGGAGAAATATGTGTATAACGAACCTTTTGCGTTCACGGTATATAGTCGCGAGCATGTGTTTTGCGAAAGCTGGATGCCTACCTATAACTATGGCAATTATACCTCTTTGCCCGAGTATGCCGATTATCACAATTTGATGCCTGTCAATCAAAATAAGATTAATGTGTATCGCTCTAATCTGCCTTTGGGAAAAGTTGTAACGGTGCAATATCAATATCTGTTAGGTAAAAAAGGTCTCGATTCGTTGAATCATGTAGTGTTTGAGCCTCGGGATGGTGTGAAAGGCGATTGCGCCCGTGCGATGTTCTATCAGGTGCTGTGCTACGATGGCGTGAGCGGCAATGCGTGGTTTGTGCCCGACACCATTGATGCTTCCATTTTATATGGGCAAGATATTCATCTTCTGAAAAAATGGAACACACAAGACCCGCCCGACAATTGGGAAATTGCCCGCAACGATGATATTTATGCCGTGCAGTTGAATCGCAATTTGTTTATTGACCACCCTGAATGGGTGAATCTATTTAACTTTGATTCGAATTCTTCCTTGACGGTGAATACATCCTTCGCAACAGCACCTATACAGGTGTTTCCAAATCCAAGCAAAGGCACATTGAATCTCATCACAAAACCCATGCGGAATGTGAGATTTGAGTTGTTTAATTCTTTAGGCGTGAAGGTATATTCTTTGCCGCTCACGGATAACAAAACACAAACGACGCTTCATCTTCCGCATCTCAGCCCGGGAATCTATGTCTATAAACTCCTTGCCGAGGATGTGGTGATTCAAACTTCGAAGCTGATGCTGATGCCGGAATAAGGCTTTCCATCCACCATCGTTGATGTCACATCTACCCTCATGGATGTTCCATTCAGCTTCGTTGTTGTTCCAATCATCATCGTTGTTATAACAACCACCATCGTTGTTGTTCCAATCATCATCGTTGTTGTTCCAATCATTATCGTTGTTGTTCCAATCATCATCGTTGTTGTTCCAATCATCATCGTTGTTGTTCCAATCATCATCGTTGTTGTTCCAATCATCATCGTTGTTGTTCCAATCATCATCGTTGTTATAGGAACTATTTTATTTTTTTGTTTATCCTATGCAGAATGAGCGGTATAAAAAAAACTGACCGCATCTTTTGGGGAAGCGGTCAGTTGGAGTTTTGAAATTAAGCAACCTCCTAAAACCAAAATGAAAAAACCACTGAGACTCCCGACCTCCCGACTTTCAGTACGGGACAGTTGCGGTACGGGACAGGACTAAGACCACAAAGATACACTAAGATCCCTCAACAGTAGAACAATAAAAAAGCCCACCGGTAAAGTGAGCTTTTTATTTTATTGCGACATTCGTAATTCGTAGTGTTTGGTATTTGGTATTTGGATCTTGGTACTTGGTATTTCCCTTTACATCTTCACCAATTTCACAACTGATGACGACCGTATGTTGGTTATCCTGATGAAATAGATACCCGATTTCAAATCTTTACAATCGAACGACAGATGATGTTCGCCTTGGTCGAGGTCTTGATTGAGCAGGGTTAGGGTTTCTTTGCCGGTGATGTCAAAGAGTTTAATCAAGGTTTTGCCTTGTTCGGGCACTGCATAAGTGAGGGTGGCTTGTTGGCTCACGGGATTCGGAATCACGCGGTCGCGGGTGCTGTTGTTGGTTTCTTGGTTCACGCCAAGGATGAGCGGAATTTGATTCTGCACCATATTGGTGGGGATGGCAGGATTGTAATCAAAATAAATATCCGCAAGATTGGTGATAATCGTACCTTCGACGCAGTTAGCCAATGGACGTATCTTATAACTGACAAAACCATTGCTCAACATTTGATTGCTGCCGCTATCGGGCAACATGATATTGGGGAAGAAGAATTTTAGCACATCTTTCTGCGTCGAATTCAATATCTCCACACTATAGGGATGGCTTGCAGCCACCATTTCCAGGGTGCTTAGATCGAGATGCGCATCCAAAGTATCCAAGATATAAATGTTGTAGGCTTCGGCGTTGCCCGTGTTTTGGAAATGGACGGTATAGGTCAAGTCGGTGTTCTTGGTGATGTCTCCTGCGGGGCTAACTTCTTTGGCATTCGGGTCAAACGATCCAGTTATAATATGTTTATGAACCACTGTATTATTAATAGGGTTAACATCACTGCCAATGGGATTCACGATGAGTGTGAAACTAAGTGAATCGTTCACAATAGCACTAGGCGAAGTCAGTACGGACAAAGATATATGTTGAAAAGGGATATTCACCACTGATAAACTATTCACTGTCCATGAAATTGTATCGCCATTTATGCCGACAGGAGGAAACATATATGAACTTACATACGATGTTCTTGGGTCTAATATAAACTTTACATTTGCATTAGCAGGAGTGCATAATAAATTCCCAATGGTCAGCCATATATTCGCATAATTTACAGGATGAAATGCACTTGATGAAACATTTCCATAAAGGTCAAATCCTGCAGTACAATTTAATCCATAGTGCTTCCCGATGGCAGGAACGCTTGCGATGGTATAAGTCCCACCTGCAGGGCAACCCAATCCGAATGAATTGTAGATTAAGCTATCTATTTCTAAAGTATAGTTTCCATTAGGAGCATCAAAGTTATAAAATCCTTCGGCATCCGTAAACTGTGCCTGTACTAATGCATGTGATGGATTATAGAGTTTCATCAATGCATTGCTAATTTTAAATTCGTTGGTGTCGGGTAAGCAATTTGAGTTCACATCGTAGAACACCCTGCCGGAAATATTTCCGCAAGTGTCGCTTGCCACGATGAGGTCTTGTGCGTGAATGGTGTCCGAAAGCCCATTGGTATGCTGCAAAATTGCCCAAGGGGAATATGTGCCCATAGTTGTGTAGGCATGAGTGATTGCCGCCACAGGGGTTGGATTGTTTTGATATATTATGTTGAACGTTGTGTCACTTCCATCGCCATAATCAAGATGATAGAGGATGGTATCGTTTTGTTGCACAAAATTATCGGCGATGTTTAGTATTCCTAGAAAAGGCAAATGACATGAACTGCTTCCCGAAACATCGTCAATGTATTTGTCAACAACATGCACTGTAACAGTAGCAGTTCCTGTACAGCCGTTTATGTTAGTGCCCATCACGGTGTAGGAAGTTGTGGAAGTAGGGCAGGCAAGAACAGATGCACCAACATTCGTATTCAACCCTACGGAAGGAGTCCAAACAAAGCTTCCCGTAGCACCAATATTTAAGGTAGTGCATTGACCCGAAGGTATTGTTACATTCGATGGCGTTACAACAAAAGAGAAATTGGGATATACTGAAATGTTTGTAGTTGCGGTTCCAGTGCATCCATAGGAACTTGTCGCCAATACAGTATATGTTGTGTTCGTGGCAGGGCAAGTTGTATATGATGCACCGATATGACTTCCAGGCTGCCATAAATATGTGATGCCACTACCTGCCGAAGCCGTTAATGCTGCGCAACTGCCCGGACATACGGTTGAATAGTTGGTTGTTATTGAGGGAACAGGATTGGGATGCACATAAACAGTAACAGTATTAGTGCAAAGATAACCGCTATAGGTAGCACTGACTGTGAAAGTGCCTGACGACCATGAGGGAGGACTAATTGCAGGATTTTGTATGGTGCTTGTGAAACCACTGGGTCCTGTCCAGCTATACGAAGTTGCACCGGAAGGTGAGGAAGAAAGTTGTATGTTTTGTCCGGAACAAACTGGGTTGGGTGTGTAATTTGCATTTACGGTTTGGATAGGATTCACCGTTACAATGTAAGACGAAGGGACTCCGGGGCACCCATTCCATGTTGGAGTTACGACTATTGTGCCAGTTATTGGTGAGGATGTCGAATTTGTAGCAGCTAATCCGGGCATTATTGTATCAATAACAGCATCAGATGTCCAGGAAAATGTAGCATTAGATGGAGTGCTAACCCAAGTTGATGGTAGAATTCTGCCAACACAAACTGTTATATTTGAAACTGTGACATGCGGGGTCGGATTAACATAGATGGTGTAGCATGATGATACACCTGGACATCCATTTAGAATAGGGGTAACCGTTATAGTTGAATAGATTGGACTTGATGTAGCGTTGGTTGCGGTAAACGAAGGGATATTGCCTGAACTACTCGCTGCCAAACCTATTGCCGTATTTGAATTTGTCCATGTAAAACTTGCTCCTACAGGTGAACTTAAAAAATTTGTTGCAACAACAGTCCCATTATTACATATCACAATATTTGCAGGAACATACACATGGGTGGGTGGTGTCACCTGAATAGTGTACATTGATGGTGAAATACAATAACTGCCTAAAGACGGGGTTACAGTAATTATAGCATTAATCACAGATGTGGTGGTATTGGTGGCTGTGAAGGATGGAATATCACCCGAACCGCTGGCTGCCAAACCTATTGCTGTATTTGAGTTTGTCCATGTAAAACTTGCACCTGAAGGTGTACTCACAAAGTTTGTTGCCGGTATAACGGTAGTATTACAAGCAACAATATTACTGGGGACTGCCACTGAGACTACTGCACCGGAAACGATTGTTATTGTTGTAGTGCTTTGCGAAGGGCAAGGGGCACTTGTTATAAATGTAAGCGTGTAGGTATTTGCAGCACTTGCACTGACATCTATTAATCCTGTTGTATTATCAAGAAACACCAAACCTGCCGGAGTAGCAGACCAAGTGCCTGTGGAACCTCCAAGTATTAATGGTACAACATCTGCGCCCAACTGGCAAATAGTTGAAGATGCATAAACGAAAGATGGATTTTCATACGGATTGACGGTGATAGTATATGACGAAGGTGTTCCCATGCAACCATACTGGCTTGAAGTAACTGTAATTGTTGCAGTAATTGGAGATGTACTTGAATTCGTAGCTACAAAGCTTGGAATGGTTCCTACTCCACTTGGAGTAATACCTATTGCAGAATTTGAATTTGTCCATGTAAAAGTGGTGCCATATCCTCCAGGATAAGGAATAATGACGGCTGCAGGCACAACATCTCCCGCACAAACAACAATATTGGCAGGAACCGTCACTGTTGGTGTCTGATGTATAGTAATCGTATTTGTAGCATAATTCGGCGGGCATCCTCCTATTGCAGGAATACTATTGGTTACTGTATAAGTCCCCGGAGTGCTTGCCGACAAATCAACTTGTCCGGTGCTTGTGCTAATAAAAACCAAACCAACCGGAGCACTAAAGACACCTGCGATTGCTTCTGCCGCCAAGGTAGGAAATGGGTTTATACCTCCAGGGCAATAAGGTCCACCATAAGAAAAATTTGCACCGATCACAGTAATTTGATGCGTATAGACAGTAGCACAATAACCAATATTTGGAGTGAAAACGTAGGTGCCACTATACTGATTGGAAACTGTGGCAGGATTCCATGATCCGGTAATGCCATTAATTGAAGTATTTGATATTTGAGGGATAGGGGCATTATAACATAGAGTGTCAACTATGTTAAAAGTGGGAACTGTAGGTTGGATGATGTTTAATGTAATCGTTCCCGAACAGGTATTGCTCAATAAATCCGTTCCCACCACCGTGTAAGTAGTGCTTACCGTTGGGTGAACTGTAACAACGCTATCGGTCATTCCACCCGGAGTCCACAGATAGGTATGTGCACCATGAGCATAGACCATTGTATTATATCCTGCACAGACAGGGTAACTCGGATTAGCATTAACTGAAATGGTGCATTGTGCATGAGCAAATGTTGCTCCGCAGAGCAAACCGACTAAGAAAACGTAAAGTTTTTTCATAAGGCGTATATTTTTAATGAGTCAGAACAAAACTAAATAAACTATTATAGTATGATATTTTTGTATTTCATTTTAAAGCTTCACCAATTTCACCACCGACGACGACCGACTGGTGGTTATCCGTATGAAATAGATGCCCGATTTCAAATCTTTGCAGTCGAAAGTCAAATGATATTCGCCTGAGTCGAGGTCTTGATTGAGCAGCGTTAGGGTTTCTTTGCCGGTGATGTCAAAAAGTTTAATCAAGGTTTTGCCTTGTTCGGGCACTGCATAAGTGAGGGTGGCTTGTTGGCTTACGGGATTCGGAATCACTCTGTCGCGGGTGCTGTTGATGGTCTCTTCGTTCACACCGAGGAGGAGCGGAATTTGATTCTGCACCATATTGGTGGGGATGGCTGGGTTGTAATCAAAATAAATATCCGCTAGATTGGTGATAATCGTACCTTCGACGCAGTTCGACAATGGGCGTATCTTATAACTGACAAAACCATTGCTCAACATTTGATTGCTGCCGCTATCGGGCAACATGATGTTGGGGAAGAAAAATTTCAGCACATCTTTCTGCGTCGAATTCAATATCTCCACACTGTAGGGATGGCTGGCAGCCACCATTTCCAGAGTGCTAAGGTCGAGATGGGCATCCAAAGTATCCAAGATATAAATGTTGTAGGCTTCGGCGTTGCCCGTGTTTTGGAAATGTATGGTATAGGTCAAGTCGGTGTTCTTGGTAATGTCTCCAGCGGGGCTAACTTCTTTGGCATTTGGGTCATAAGAATTAGTACAGATCCATTTAGCACAACTGTTATTATTTAAAACATTGATGTCACCAATTATTGGCGTAACACTCATACAATAATGAACCGAATCGCCAATAACTAAAGTTGGAGAATCCATAACAGAAACACTAAAATTTCTGTATGGATTGCTTGGGGTAGCTAAATTTGTTATTGTCCATGTTATAGTATCTCCGTTTATAGAGGAAGGGATAGGATTTGCAGAAGTAAATGTTGTTCTGTGGTCCATATATACCTTTACAATAGCATTAGTACTAGTTGATTGAAAATTGCCCACTCTAAAGTTAAAATGAGAACCAAATCCCGGACGAAATGTTCCGCCTGCTGTAAACATGCCATACAAATCAAAGTACGGAAGAATATTCAATCCAAAGTTTTTGTTTGTTGCAGGAATACCTGAAATAGCATAACTCCAACCAACAGGACAAAGCAATGTATAAGAAGTAAAAATACTACTATCAGCCTCCAACGTATAATTCCCGTTAGGGACGTTAAAACTATAGAACCCATTGGCATCTGTAAATTGTGCTTGCACTAATGTATGTGTCGGATTGAAAAGTTTAATAAGCACGTTACTTATTCTGAGTTCGCCAACATCGGGCAGACAATTCGAGTTTAAATCGTTGAACACCGTGCCCGAGATATCGCCGCAGGTGTCGCTTGCCACTATGAGGTTTTGGATGTGAATGGTATCCGAAAGCCCATTGGTATGTTGCAAAATGGCGGAAGGAGAGTAGGTGCCCATTGCGGTGTAAGCATGCGTGATGGCTGCCACAGGTGTTGGATTGTTTTGATATATCATTGTGAAAGTGGTGTCAGCACCATCGCCATAATTCAGATTATAGAGAATGGTGTCGTTGTGTTGCACAAAGTCATCCGTAATATTCAGTATGGCTAAATAGGGCAGATGGCAGGGAGTGCTGCCCGAAACATCTTCAATGAAATCGCCACCGACATGCACCGTAACGGTAGTGCTTCCCGTGCAGCCGGCACTATTGGTGCCCATAACGGTGTAGGTGGTGGTGACTAAAGGGGCAGCAGTTACCACCGAACCCACGCCGCTACTAAGCGTTGCAGTTGGAGACCATGCATAGGTTCCCACAGCAGTAACAGTTAAAGGGATGACATTCCCTGCCGATATGGTAGGGTTGTTTGGAGAGACTGAAAAAACAAAATCAGGAGCCACAAAAACCGTGGTTGAGGCAGTGGAAGTGCATCCGTAGGTGTTAGTAGCCATAACGGTGTAAGTAGTATTGGCGGTAGGACAAACCGTAACCGTAGAATTTGTCAAACTGCCGGGCTGCCACATATAAGTGATACCACTGCCTGCCAATGCAGTCAATGCCACACAACTTCCCGGGCAAATGGTGGGATTGGTGGGCGCAATTGTTACTGTTGGATTGGGAAGTAAAACAGATGTTACCGTATTGCTGCAAGTATAACCACTATAGGTGGCAATTACTGTGAACGTACCCGATGTCCACCAAGAATTGTTTATGGTAGGGTTCTGCCCAAGACCCGTATATCCACTCGGTCCAGTCCAGGAGTAAGAAGATGCTCCCGAAGGTAAAGCCGAAAAATTTACACTTTGTCCGGTGCATGCTGGGTTGGGAGTGCAACTTGCCGTAACATTTTGCACAGGATTCACCGTGATGGTGAAAGAAACAGGAGTGCCTATACAAGCACCATTTGTAGGGTACACCGTAATAGTTGATGTAATGGGAGACGAACCGGAATTTGTCGCAGCAAATGCAGGTAGATTACCAGTACCTGAAGATGCTGTTAGTCCTATTGCAGGGTTTGAGTTTGTCCATGCAAATGTTGTTCCAGATAAGTTGCTTGAAAAAGCCGTGACAGGTATTGGGCTGCCTATACATGCCGTGATATTTGCCGGAACCGTAACCGTTGGTGTTGGATATACCGTAATGACGTAAGTTGATGGCGAGCTGCAATATCCGCTCAGCGTTGGGGTAACCGTAATGGTAGCAATCACAGGGGATGTGCCGGTATTGGTAGCAGTAAACGAAGGCACATTCCCATTACCACTCGAGGGCATAGCTATGGATGGGTTGGAGCTTGTCCATGTATATGTGGCTCCAGCGGGTGTGCTTGCAAAGACTGTTGATGGGACGACAGTGCCATTACATACCGTAATATTACTTGGAACTGTGACGGTGACTGGTGAAGCACCAGCATTAATAGTAATAGTGTTTGAATCCGATATAGCCGAACATCCTCCCGATGCAGCAATAGTATTGACTACAGTGTAGGTGCCGGGAGTGCTTAACGATACATCTACTTGTCCAGTCACGGGGTTTATCACCAAACCTGCAGGAGCCATAAACACACCTGCACTTGACGGAGGTAAAAAAGTCGGTAAGGGGTCAATACCACTAGGGCAATAGGGTCCCGCATAAGAAAAAGCAGCACTAGGAGAGGTGGTTATTGTTACTGTTGCTGTGCTTTGAGCAGGGCATACACCGTTTGTTGTAAATGTAATGGTATAGGTGTTTACATTACATACGCTAACATCTATTAAACCGGTTGTACTATTGAGAAAAAACAAACCGGCAGGTGAGGAAGTGAAAGTTCCTGTGGCTCCACCCGTAATATTGGGTAATGCATCAGCACCCGTAATGCACAAAGTGGAAGGAGTATAATTGAAAGAAGCATTATCGTGGGGTAAGACCGTAACCGTTACTGTTCCCGAACAGGTATTACTACTTAAATCTGTTCCCGTAACCACATAGGTTGTAGTTCCTGTGGGATAAACCGTAACGGAGTTGCCGGTCAAACCGCCGGGGGTCCACACATAGGTGTTGGCGCCCGATGCAGTGAGGTGAACAGCAGTGCCGGCACATACGGGCGAGGAAGGATTAGCATTAATTGAAATGGTGCATTGTGCTTGAGCAAATGTTGCTCCGCAAAGCAAACCGACGAGGAAAACATAAAGTTTTTTCATAAGGCGTTTTTTTTATTAATAAAATGTACGCACGCGCGTAATATGTATAACGCCAAAATGCAGATAAAACTTAGTACCAGGCAATAAAAAAGTGATATTTCTTTCGAAAATAGCTATAGATTTCAGCAAACAGAGGGCTGAGGAAGGAAAAAAAAATAAGAGGGATTCTATAAATTAGATTTTTCGAGGCGGACAAGAGTTTTAAAAGCGGAGTTTACTAATGTAAATGAGCATTTAAAAATTGAAGTCCAACGATGAAAAAGCAATTTATAGAACTCCCGTTAAGCAGTTTTGATATGTAGTACCAAAACTGCTTCAATATTTTAGCTGACAGGCGGCGGCACAAAGTTGGTGGGCACCATGCGGATGTCGAAATGGGTGTTTCCGTCTGCTGTGATGACGATGTCGGCTACAAAATTATAACAATCGTCGGCGGTTCCATAGATTTTTGTGCAGGTGACTGGCACCATATCACATTCCCAATTGTTGTGTTCGTCCAAATAAACCGGATTTTCCACACCTTGGAAGCTCACGCGTGCACTTTCCACAGGCTGATTGTTGATGGTGAGCATCGAGCCTGATGCTGCGCCATATTGTCCGGGTTCAGCGGGTTGAGCGTTGGGCGTGTTATAAATTACGTAATCGTTATATTTGGCTTCGTTGCGCGTAAACCAATAGTTTTTTCCAATATCAAACACGTCCACAATTTTTTTATACAATGCGTTAGCCGTTGCGATGCGTTCGCAGGTGGCTTCGTCGCGTGCATTCACGGCATCAACTTTTTTGTCAATCCATGTGTCGAGTTCGGCTGTGCGATCTTCCAAAGTGTCCAAAATGGCTTGTGTCAAGCCTTTTGGGGTCAACTCCGTCAAACGAAGTGTGCCAATGCGCACCACTTGACAGGCGCAACGATGCAAATCACTAACGCTCATAGCATCCATTCCGTGGGTTCCGAACGAACGATAGCGAGAATGATCTTCTCCCCAAAGACTTTTTGCGCGATGCATAATTTCACGAATTTGAACTTTCACATCGTCTTCTGCTTTCAGGCGTTCTTCAACGCAATAAGACACTTCCGACAACAGTTCGATGTCGGTTGGATACTCTTTTAGGGTCACCGTATTCTGCTCTATCGCAGTTTTTGTGGCAGCGGTGATGCCAAAAAGTCCAAGTTCTATCATATCGCGAACAATTAAGCTCGCGGCGGTGTCTCCCAATTGTGCCAAATTTGAAAATGGCATCCGAAATAATGGTTTTTCAATAGCTCTTCTCATATTTTGATTTTTTTGATGAAATGCAAAGATATATAAAAATAATTACATAAATGTTTTTTTTTAGAGAAATATTTTTCATCAAAGAAGATTTGTTTTTTGATTTTGATAGATATAGGTCAAAACCGTCGAAATATCAATGAAATATGGGCGACACTTAGTTTTAATACAATGCGACAAAAAATAGGATGATAGATACTTCAAAAAAAATAAATGTTACTTCAAAATGTTTAAATGCTACTTTATAAAACTAATATGATACTTTATAAAAAAGATATGCGACGAAATATATATTCATAGCGACTTTATTGTGATTAAACGTTACCATTAAAAAATAAGCCGCGACCTAAAAAAGGAGCATGATTTATCGTCGCAGCCATTTTTCACGAAGTTGCTAGAAACATTTATATTTATGCTGATAAAGATTTATAAGAGGCATCAATAATTTTGATAGGATGAAGATTGAAATATATAGAAGCTATTGTTATAGAATATTAGATTTTAGTCTTATTGGATGCTTATGGGTGAGTATTTTTTAAGTCATGCGTCTTTCGCCAATATTCATCTGATGACTTGAAGCCATCTGATGAATAACCATATCATACGGTTTGCCAAAGGTCAATTTGTTATATGTTTTGAGGTTCCATTTCCAAATCGGGAGACCTTAGTAGAAAACGGAACCGAGAAAAATTGACCTTATTTTTTTATTTCTACAAAGATAAAATAATAAGGTTAGGGTAGGGGAGGCTATCAATTCTACTAAGGTTTAAGTCGGGAAGGCAATT
The DNA here is from genome assembly GCA_903858655.1 of uncultured bacterium. Classification (GTDB taxonomy): domain Bacteria; phylum Bacteroidota; class Bacteroidia; order Bacteroidales; family CAIWKO01; genus CAIWKO01. The sequence continues at coordinate 15,407 of CAIOJS010000222.1, forward strand.
CGTAGGGTGACATTCGTAATTCGTAAATTCGTAATTCGTAGATTTTTCCCCCTTGGTATTTGGTATTTGGAATTTGGAGCTTGGATCTTAAAATCTCCCTATTTGCATGCCCTCCCTATCTCCATGAAAAAATCTCCATAAAAAAAACCGTCTTCCTTCATGAAATTTTCGTACTTTTGCAACCTATTTCAAAAAAAACATGTAATGGTTAATTTTCTCAAACAACTATTAGGCTCAAAATCTGACCGCGACATCAAAGCCATCAATCCCGTGATTGCTCAAATTCATAAGGCTTACGAGCACGTTGAAACCTTGTCGAACGACGAACTGCGCCAAAAAACTATCGAATTCAAGCAAATCATCCAAGATAATGTGGCTGCCGACGAACAAGAAATCGCCCTGCTGAAAGAGCAAGCCGAAACAGACGACACCATCTCTATTGATGAAAAAGAAGGCATCTATAAAGACATAGATTTGATGACCAAAGCCATCTACGAAAAAACGCAAATCGTGCTCAACGACATTTTGCCCGAGGCGTTTGCCGTGATGAAAGAAACCGCGCGGAGGTTCAAAGAAAACGAAAAGGTGGAAGTGACCGCCACGCAGATGGACCGCGATTTGGCTGCCCGATATGACAGTATCAACATCGTGAACGACACGGCTTACTACAATTCATCGTGGATGGCTGGCGGCAACATCATTCGTTGGGACATGGTGCACTATGATGTGCAGCTCATCGGCGGCATGGTGCTCCATCAGGGTAAAATATCCGAAATGGGCACAGGGGAAGGCAAGACCTTGGTGGCTACGCTGCCGATGTATCTCAATGCCTTGCCGGGCAAAGGCGTTCATATCGTTACGGTGAACGACTATTTGGCACGCCGCGACAGCGAATGGATGGGCATGTTGTTTCAGTTTCACGGGCTGACGGTTGACTGCATTGACCGCCACGAACCCAATTCCGCAGAGCGAAAAAATGCGTACAACTGCGACATCACCTACGGCACCAACAACGAATTTGGTTTCGATTACTTACGTGATAACATGACCCGCTCCCCGGAGGAGTTGGTGCAACGCCCCCATAACTATACCATCGTGGATGAGGTGGATTCTGTTTTGATTGATGATGCGCGTACGCCTCTCATCATTTCGGGTCCCACGCCCAAAGGCGAAAACCAGGAATTTGAAGCCTTCCGTCCCAATGTGCAGCGGATTTATGCCGCCCAACGCAATTTGGTTACCACCATTTTGGCAGAGGCAAAGAAACTCCTCTCGCAAGAACCACTCAGTTCGGAGAACGAAAAAGCCGGTGGCGCTTTGTTGTTGCGGGCGCATCATGGATTGCCCAAAAACAAAGCCATCATCAAGTTCCTGAGCGAATCCGGCAATCGTGCGCTGATGCAGAAAACCGAGAACTTCTACATGGCAGAGCAAAGCAAAAACATGCACCTGATTGACGACGAATTGTTTTTTGTGATAGATGAAAAGAACAACTCTGTTGACCTTACGGAAAAAGGCATTGACCTCATCACCTCGGGCACCGACGACACGCGTTTCTTTATCCTGCCGGATATAGGCAACGAAATTGCCGAGTTGGAGAAATCACCGCTCAGCGAAAGCGAACGTCTGATTAAGAAAAATGATTTGCTGCAAGATTATGAGTTGAAATCCGACCGCGTTCACACCGTCACCCAACTGCTGAAGGCGTATGCATTGTTCGAAATTGATGTGGAATATGTTATCATAGATAATAAGATCAAAATTGTTGACGAACAAACCGGACGTATATTGGAAGGCAGACGCTATTCCGACGGACTACATCAAGCCATCGAAGCCAAAGAAAATGTGAAGATAGAAGCGGCGACGCAAACCTACGCCACCATCACCCTTCAGAACTATTTCCGTATGTATAAAAAGCTCGCGGGGATGACCGGTACAGCCGAAACGGAAGCGGGCGAATTGTGGGACATCTATAAGTTGGATGTGGTGGTGATTCCCACCAACCGACCTGTGGTGCGTAAAGATTTTGAGGATTTGGTCTATAAAACCAAACGTGAAAAATATAATGCCGTTATTGACGAAATTGCTAATCTCATCGGCAAAGGACGTCCTGTTTTGGTAGGGACCACTTCGGTAGAAATATCGGAGTTGCTGAGCAAGATGTTGAAGTTTCGTAAGATCAACCATAATGTGCTGAACGCGAAATTGCATCAGCGGGAAGCGGATATCGTTGCCGAAGCGGGTTTGGCAGGCACGGTGACCATCGCCACCAACATGGCAGGTCGTGGAACCGACATCAAGTTGGGCAAAGGCGTGGTGGAAGCGGGTGGTTTGGCAATCATAGGCACCGAACGTCACGAATCGCGGCGCGTTGACCGTCAGTTGCGGGGTCGTGCCGGACGTCAGGGCGACCCGGGCACCTCGCAGTTCTTCGTTTCGCTCGAAGATGATTTGATGCGCATGTTTGGCTCCGAACGTATCTCGAAAATCATGGACAGATTGGGACTGAAAGATGGTGAAGTGATTCAACATTCGATGATCACCAAATCCATCGAACGTGCTCAGAAAAAGGTAGAAGAAAACAACTTCGGCATCCGTAAACGTTTGTTGGAATATGATGATGTGATGAACTCCCAACGGGAAGTTATCTACGAAAAACGCCGCCACGGTTTGCATGGCGACCGTTTGGCGGTTGATATTGCCAATATGTTCTACGATGTATGCGAACATATCGTCAACGACCATCAAGAACAACGCGATTTCGAGAACTTCAAACTCGATATGCTGCGCAATTTTGGTATTGATGCGCCTTTCACCGAAAAGGAATTCTTCTCTGCCAATGCCGAACAGCTCACCGACGATTTGTATGAGAAGGCTTATAAGACCTATCAACAAAAAGCGGAATTGATAGCGCAGGAATCCTATCCCGTTATCAAAGATGTGTATGAAAATAACTCCCGCCGCTACGAAAACATCGCTATCCCCATCTCCGATGGATTGAAAACCTTGCAGGTGATAGTCAATCTGAAGAAATCCTACGACAACAAAGGCAAAGACGTAACCCTTGCCATCGAAAAAGGCATCTCCTTGGCTATCATTGACGATGCATGGAAAGATCATCTACGCGAAATGGACGATTTGAAACAATCTGTTCAAAGTGCTACTTACGAACAAAAAGATCCTTTGTTGATTTATAAGTTCGAATCCTTTGGTTTGTTCAAGAAAATGGTGCAGAAAATCAACAAAGATATTGTTTCGTTCTTAGAGAAAGGAACCCTGCCGTTCAAAAATCAGGAAACCATCAAAGAAGCCCAACAAAGCAAGACGGATATGAGCAAACTCAAAATCAGCCGCGACGATGGCATGGAACAAGCCCGCCAACAAAACACTCAAGAGGTGCAGCATGTTCAACCCATAAAAGTGGAGAAAAAAGTAGGCAGAAACGACCTCTGTCCGTGCGGAAGCGGCAAGAAATATAAGAACTGCCACGGAACGGGGGAGTAGGTTTTTAGAGAATAGTGAATAGATAATAGTGAATAGTTTTCGTAAAATGTAAATGGTAAAAGGTATTTGGTAAACGCGAATCACAAATCTTAATTCATAAATCTAAAGAGGGGTTCTATAAATTAGATTTTTCGAGGCGGACAAGATTTTTAAAAGCGGAGTTTACTAATGTAAATGAGCATTTTAAAAATTGAAGTCCAACAAAGAAAAAGCAATTTATAGAATCCCGTAAAATCTAAAATCAAAAATCACAAATAGAATGAGTAAGGTAATCGTAATCACAGGAGCGGCAGGATTTATTGGTAGTTGTTTGCTTGCGAAATTAAACAATAAAGGCATCAAAGATATCATCATTGTGGATGATTTCTTCAAGGGATATAAATTGGTGAATATAGATAGCAAGTCCTATATTGACCATGTGCAGCGCGATGTGTTCTTCGATTGGTTTCGTCAAAATCACGATGCGGTTGAGTTTGTCTTTCATTTGGGAGCGCGCACCGACACTACGGAATTCGACAAGAGTATTTTTGATACACTCAATCTCAATTACTCGAAAAGCGTGTGGCAGTTGTGTACCGAATATCAGGTTCCTATGGTTTACGCCTCTTCTGCGGCTACCTATGGGCTTGGCGAATTGGGCTACGACGATGATGTGTCGCTGATTCCGCAACTGAAACCTTTGAACCCCTATGGCGAATCCAAAAATGATTTTGATAAATGGGTAATCACCCAAACCACCACGCCACCTTTTTGGGCAGGCTTGAAATTCTTTAATGTGTATGGTCCGAATGAGTTCCACAAGCAACGGATGGCTTCGGTGGTGTTTCATGCCTTCAATCAAATCAACGAAACGGGGCGTATGCAGTTGTTTCGTTCCCACAAAGAAGGCATCGCCGATGGACATCAGAAACGCGATTTTATCTATGTGAAAGATGTGGTGAAAGTGTGTTTGTTTTTCTATCTCAACCCGAAACATTCGGGCATCTATAACTTAGGCACAGGCGAAGCAAGCACCTTTCTCGACTTGGTGAACAACACCTTTTTAGCCATGCGCCTCGAGCCGAAGATAGACTTCGTGGATACCCCCCTCGACATTCGCGACAAATACCAATATTTCACCGAAGCTAAGATGGATAAACTTCGCGCCATAGGTTACGATTTGGAATTTGCTTCCTTGGAAGAAGGCATCGACGATTATGTGCAATCCTATCTGATCAATAAACAATATTACTAAGCTTTTTTAAGATCCAAATACCAAGATCCAAATACCAAATACCAAAAGGGATTGGTAGCAAAGGGTGTTTTGAATTATTGAGTTTCTTTTTTCTTTCTTGTTAGAGATATTATGACCTTATCCCAAAAGGTTTGCCTCCTTTGAATTTGGTATTTGGAATTTGGGTCTTGGATCTTAATCCCAAACATCCCACGGTATCCCAATCCATCAAAAAAAAGAAAAGATCAAAAGCAATCCCGCCCTAAAAGTGCATGCTTATGCCATAGCGCAGAATGAAAGAGGGGGCTAATGTCTCTCCCAAGAGATAGCCTTTCGATTTGTAGCCCGTTTGCAGGAAGATGCCGAGTTGGTGGGGCAGTTTAAACGGATGTAACATTACATCTAACTTTATGGCGGCGCCGGGATCGTTTCCTACGGCGGGTTTTTGGTAAGAATCCAACTCAAGTTTCGGTTGATTCCAAAAGTCGAGGTGAGCATTGAGGGCGAGCCATTTCAGATTCAAGATATTGTAGCCTTTCAGCGAGATGCCGTAGAAATCTTTGAAGGTGTTGTCGCCAAGGCTGAAGTCGCCACAGAACAATATGCTTTTGTAACGGATATAATTGATGAAGTGAAACTCGCCTCCAAACGGACTGAGGGCATAGCCAAGTGCAGGCAAATATCGTACTTTGCCCATGCGTATCATCGGGAGGCGCTTCAGTTGGCTTTGCCCTTTGATGCCGTAGGTATAAAGGATGGAAAACGCCGCGTATGCCTGCAAAGGATTGGCTAAAGCGAGCAAACTTTGGTTGGACAGCCTTGTGATATTATACTTTTTCCCGACAGGAATCAAATACAGATAATTGATTTGATTCATATAATTCACCATATCGTTGCCCGCCTTGAGGTTTTTTGTTGGGGTGAAGCGGGTATAAAATGTGTAGAGTAACAGATTGTTTTGCGCAATCAAATAGAGCATTCCTTGGCGATAGTGAAGGGTATCGTCCGAGAGGATTTGTGCGCTGAGGTCGTTGGCAAGTTGGGCTTCGCCGCCCACACCGCTGAGCTGCATGGTCATCACTTCCTGAGTGGTGGGGTAGGTATATTTGGAACCCAACGTACCCCAACGAGCAAAGCCTGAGCCATTCCCGAAAGGAAAATACATATTGAGATTGAAGGAATTGCCCGTGTAGCCCAATTCGCGGAAGCGGGAACCATGTCCGAATACCTCGTGCTGAGTGAGTGCTATCAGATGATCTATTTGCGCATCCAACGCCAAAAGTTTCACCAAACGATAGCCGAAACCCGCTGTCTTTTTCCAAAAATTGTTCTCGCGAAACGGCTGATTGGGGATGTATTTATCCTCCAAAGTATATAGCCCTCGATGCAAGGTGAGCAAATTATAGGACCCGAACACTGCCGACTGATGTTGGTCGAAAATTATCGCTGAATTGGATTGCCCATCAACGCGAAACGATAGCGTTTGCCATAGGATGAGACATATTATCCCACTTAAAAATGGGTTGCGGAGGTGTTTTCTCACTGTTTTGCCTTCAAAGAATTGATGAAGTCGGGGTTCACGGCTTGTTTGAGCGATTGCGCTTTCAGGGCGTCGTTCAAAGCGTTTTTGAAATCACCCAATTTGTTATACGTCTGTGCACGATTGCTATACGCTTCGCCATGCGAGGGATTGAGCGCAATGGTTTTGCTGAAATCTGCCAAAGCTTCCTGATATTTTTGCGAATTGTAGTAGGTGATGCCTCTATAAAAATAGTTGAGGAAATCGTCGGGCATTCTTGATATCATATAATCCAAATCTTTAAGGGCTTCTTGGTTTCTGCCAAGACTCATATTGCAAAATCCGCGGTTTTGGAAGCTTAAAAGCTTGTTGGGATTGATTCGGATGGCTCTATTGATGAACGTAAGGGCACGCTCATACTGCCGCATCGTCATATAGGTGGTGCCACTATTGACCAAAGCATCAGAAAAGTTGGAGTCAATGGCAAGCGCTCTTTGGTAATCCTCCAAAGATTTGTCATACTGTTTCATCAATCCGAAAAGATTCCCCCTGTTGCTGAAAACTGAGGCATTATGGGTGTTGATGGAGATAAATGTGTTATAATCCTGCATCGCTTTTTCGTATTGATTGGCTTCGCGGGCGTAATAATTGCCCCGATTGAGGTAAGCCGTCTCCGCTTTGAGGGGATATTTGTTGATGACATCGGTCCACAATCGCTCGTTGTTGCGCCACACTTTTGTCCGTTGGAAGGTAGCCACCGCAAAAACGACAGCGGCACACACTAATATCGCGGAAACGCACATTTTCAAGGGTTTCAGTATGGCAGGATTGAGGCTTTTGCTTTGATAGAAGCGTTGCAGCTCCATCGCCACGATGAACGCCAAGCCGATGTAGGGCAAATAGGCATAGCGGTCAGCCATCAAGACCGCGCCCACGGAAACAAATTGAAGCACAAGCACTACATTGACCAAATAAAACAGAAACCCAAACACATAGAGGCGCGAAATCCGCAACGATTTGTATAAAAGGAATCCAATTCCGAGCACCAAGGCAGGTGTGATATAGAAGATGATGGGCAAAGTTTCTGTAATCGGGAAGGTGACAGGGTAGGGGTAAACCGCCGACAGATGTATCGGAATCAGGAACTTAAACAGGTAAGCCATGAAGCCATACGACGCAAAAAGGAAGCGATAGGGCAAACCCATGACACTCCACGTGGAAATGGCGGAGGCGTCCGACTGTGCACGGATAGATAAAATGCCAAAAACGATGGCGATGAGGAAAAATGGAACTTTTTCCGCGATAGATTTCCAATCAAATTTGCGTTTCTGATAGTAATCTATCAACAGTAAAACGACGGGAAAGGTAACTGCAGCGGGCTTCGACAATGCCGAGAGCACGAAAAGTATCAGCGTAAGCGCATAAAAAAGCAATTTCAATTTATTGCTTTTCACATAATTGAGATAGGTTACCAATCCCCCTAAAAAGAACAATGCAAACAGCACGTCTTTGCGGCTCGACACCCAAGAGACCGATTCCACATGCATGGGATGTATGCCAAACAGCAAAGCGACGATGGCGGCAACCAGGATTTTTTTGTCGGAGAGTTTATAGATAAACAAAAAAACCAACAAGGTGTTCAACAGGTGAAGCAACACATTCACAAGATGATAGCGGGCAGGGTCGAGCTTCACAGCCTGATAGTCCATCGCCAAAGAAAGCATCGTGAGGGGATGATAGTTGCTCATCATGAAATGCGAAAACATGTTTTTGACGGCAGGCGCATTGAGATGCGTAATGTTTTCATTCTCGGTGACATAACCCGGATCGTCCCAATTGGTGAAACCGTTTTTGAGCGATGGATAAAAACTGATATAGGTGAGCAATAGCAAACCAATCACCACAAAAATAAGTGTATAGTTGAGCTTGCGCGGCGATTTCTGCGGAAGCTTTTGAACGGAAGGAGATGTTCTTTTTGTTGCCTGTGTTTTGTTCTTTTTTGATGGATGTGCCATAGCTGTCAAAATGGATTTTGTTTGATTTATGACTTTTGTTTTTTGATTTTGCTGAATATTGTTCTTTGGTTTTTCTTCGTGAACCTTGCTCCGGTCGCTAAAATTTTAACACGGAGACACGGAGAACACGGAGATGCACGGAGTTTAATTATATAATAATGAGTAATATTAGTAAAAATATTTGATTGTCGAAATGTTTTTGCGTCATACTTTTCTCATCCTTGAAAAGTGATATACCTAAAGGCATCACATCTTCAAAAAAAGAATTTACAAAGATACGAAATGAAACAATAAATGGATAAACTAACGTAAAAATAGTTTCGCATCGTGCAATGGATTTCTCGGTTTCCGTTTCGTTAGTTCAAATTATATATCTTAAAAAGTAATGGAGTCGGGAGCATATCCCTAAAGAAAAGAAAATAAATTTTACGAGGATGTGGGTTTTATTTTTATGGGAATATTTCAAATACAAATTAGCCTCAGAAAGCATAATTTGGGTACACAGTTTTAGGTGAGAAATAAGAACACTTTAATCTTTTCGAAAAACGGATATTTTTTTGATTTTTGCTATATATAATTTTTTACCATCATAAAAAAGACAAAAAAAGGACATAAAAGCATGTATTTTTCGATAAAAAAGAGAAATTTATTGAGTATTTTGCATCGAAAAAAGTGCTTGATTAAAAAGTGCGAAAAAATGACGATTTAAAAATCATGTTTGTACTTAAAAAACAATAAGATAGAATCGAAAAATGATTGTTTATACACAATGCGTAATTACGAAGTGTCGGAAATATAAATTTTAACCACGTTACGTAAATAGCTTTTGTTGGCAAAATAAATTTTGGCGGTAGTGGGTAAATAGCTCCAAGATATTAATTGCTCTTGTCACTAATTCGTGTAATTTTCATTTACAGATTTTGAAAAGAACCCCTCATTTCTTTATCCCCAAGACGTTACAGCATCCAAAAAGCTTGACATTTTTTAAATTACAATTCAAATTATATCATCGCAACTAAAAAATTATTTTATTTTTATATCACCAAAATAAATATTTCGTACTTTTGTTACTCATTTTTAACCTTAAATTTTTATATATATGAAAAAACACATCAAACTTCCTGTTCTACTGCTTCTAAGCGTTTTATTTTTCACTTGCGCTACTAATGTTTTCGGACAAATGAAAACCTTTACGTGGGAAGCCTACAAAACAAAATTCAAAGTACCCACTGATTTCACTATTGACGAGTCAACGGGCGATAAATGGCTGGGACACAACAGCGACATCACCCTGAGCATCTATCCCCGCAAGGGCGAAAACCTCACCAATCGCGAACTCCGCAACGCTGTGCGCACGTGGGCGGTGGACAATGGCGTAACCAACCTTGGCGAGCCTGTGGAGCTTGACGACACGAAGCTAAACGGCTATACGGGAGTGTTATATGAGGGCGACAAAGACGGTTTCGCGGTCGGAACCATGATAATCGTTGACCCCGATTATCCCGACATCACTATTTATATTTGGATTTCCTATCGCGAAGGGCAAGCCGACACTGTTATTGATATGATGATGAGTTTCACTCCGAATTGAGTTGATTGGTTAATTGAGTTGAATAGTTGATTAAGTATTTGCGAACGTATAATTTCGTAAAAGTATGACGTTCTCATATACGTAATTGTTTAGTTGAATGAATTGCAATATGCCTTTCGCTGAATAGTATAAACGAATTTAACTTTACACACATCCACAGATTAATACATTTGACACATATCCCAAATTTGGCACCCTTAATTAACTAATTTACATAATTAACTTACTTAACTAATGCAAGAGAAGCTATCCTTCAAAAGAAACTTAAAACTCTTAGATTCCACCGCCATCGTCGTTGGTTCGATGATAGGCTCAGGGATTTTCATTGTCAGTGCCGACATGTCGCGGCAGTTGGGTTCTCCCGGCTGGTTGCTCATCGCATGGATCGTCACGGGCATCATGACCATCATAGCCGCCCTCAGCTATGGCGAGTTGGCGGGTATGATGCCCAAAGCCGGCGGACAATACGTCTATCTGCGCGAAGCCTTCAACCCCTTGACGGGATTCCTCTACGGATGGTCTTTGTTTAGTGTCATACAGACGGGAACCATCGCCGCGGTCGGCATGGCTTTTGCCAAATTCATGGGCGTGTTGGTGCCCTGGTTTTCAGAGAAAAACGTGTGGCTCGACCTTGGTTTTATGCAATTCAACACCGTGCAACTCTTGGCAATCGCGTCCATTGTTTTTCTAACGTGGCTCAACTCACGAGGTATCCAAGCTGGAAAAATCGTGCAAAACACTTTCACTTTGACCAAATTCCTTGCTTTGTTGGTATTTCTGATTATCGGATTATTTTTCGCCGCCAATGCCGACGCCATCCATATCAACACCACCAACTTTTGGAGTGCTGTGCAGACCTCCAAGGATGGCGCAACCATCACCCATTTGGCAGGTTTCGCCATTGTGGCAGCCATAGGCACCGCCATGGTCGGCAGCTTGTTTTCGTCCGATGCGTGGAACAACATCACCTTCACCGCCGCCGAAGTCGTAAATCCAAAACGTAACATACCTCTAAGCCTCTTTCTGGGAACACTTATCGTTACCATCATTTATTTGCTGATGAACATCGTTTATCTGCAAGTTTTACCCTTGCGGGGAACTTTTGAGGCGTCCACGGTGGTCGAACGGGGGATGCAATTTGCCACCGACGATAGGCTTGGTACGGCTGCCATGAGCAATATATTCGGAAACAGTGCTGTATTAATAATGGCTGCCTTCATCATCATCTCCACCTTTGGCTGCAACAACGGACTCATTTTGTCGGGTGCCCGCGTCTATTACACCATGTCAAATGATGGTCTTTTTTTCCGCAAAGCGGGAATCCTCAACAAAAATCAAGTGCCCGCAACAGGATTATATATCCAATGTATTTGGGCATCCCTGCTGTGTCTGTCGGGGCGCTATGGCGATTTGCTCGATTATGTGGTTTTTGCCGTATTGATATTTTATGTGCTGACCATCTTGGGGGTTTTCGTCTTGCGCATCAAAAAGCCCGATGCCAAACGTCCCTACCGTGCCTTTGGTTATCCCGTTTTGCCTGCCATTTATATCCTCGCCGCTTGTTTCGTCATGGTGATACTCCTCATCTACAAACCCATGTTCACGTGGCCCGGACTCATCATCGTCGCCCTTGGGGTTCCCATCTACTACGCATGGAATTATTTTAAGAAGAATTAAAACGTACCTTTATATATATACATCACATAGAAATTTTGATTCATGAAAATAGCGAAACAAATTCTTGATGCACGAAAATTTTATTTTCATGATCGTTCCTTCAAATTATTGATGCAGAAACGCATCTATCATGTCCTGTTGGTTTGCAGTACTTATGATGCTTTCATGCTCGAAGAAGATGGGCGCATAGATGAACAGATTTTTAACGAATACGTATCACTCAACCTGCGATATCCCCCCCGATTTATCATGGCTTCCAACCACGACGAAGCCATGCACGTGCTACATCAGGACAACATTGACCTCATCATCATGATGTTGAGTGTGGACAATCCCTTAGATTTAACTCGAAAGATAAAGGGCAAATACCCTAAGAAGCCCGTAGTTGTTTTGTTTCCTTTCTCCAGAGAAATCACTGAGAAATATACCCCCAACGACCTTTCTGTATTTGATTATTCATTTTGTTGGTTGGGCAACACCGATATTTTATTAGCCATCATCAAACTTATTGAAGATAAAATGAATGTTGAGCAAGATGTGGAGGATGTTGGAGTACAAACCATCATGTTGGTCGAAGATTCGTTTCGGTTTTATTCAAGTTATCTACCTATATTATATAAGACCATTTTCAAACAGTCGAAGGAGTTCATGATTGAAGGGCTTAATGAGCATCAAAAAATGTTGCGCATGCGCGGACGACCGAAGGTGTTGCTCGCGCAGAACTACAACGAAGCCATTGACTTTTATAAGAAATATAAAAATAATATGTTGGGCATCATCACCGACATGGCATATCAAAAAGATGGTCATAAGGACAATCATGCGGGTATCAAATTGAGCGAAATTGCCATCAGCGATGATAAATTTATGCCGATACTCATTCAATCCTCCGATCTCGCTAACGAAGATGTCGCACGCAAGCTTAACGTGAAATTTCTCTATAAGAATTCAAAATCTTTATCCATCGAACTGCGCGATTTCATCAATGAATATATGGTATTTGGCGATTTCATTTTCAGAAACCCTATAACACATGAAGAAATAGCGCGCGCGCAAGATTTGCAATCCCTTCAATTAAAAATATTTGAAATCCCCGACGATACGCTCAAATATCACGTAGAACGAAATCACTTCTCCAAATGGCTCAATGCACGTGCCTTATTCACCTTGGGCGAACTTTTCAAAAATGTTCGTCCCGAGGAATTCAATGAAATTGATGAAGTAAAACGTTTTCTATTTGAGAAAATCGCTGCCTATCGCCTCAACAAGGCGCGGGGCATCATTGCCGAATTCAATCGCGATAGTTTTGATGAATATATCTTTTTCTCTCGCATAGGCAAAGGTTCATTGGGGGGGAAAGCACGTGGCTTAGCCTTCATTGATTCATTAATCAAGCGCAATCAATTTTTCGATAAATTCGACGACGTCCTCATCACCATTCCCCGCACTGTGGTGTTGACCACCGATGTTTTTACTGAATTTATGGAAGACAATAGACTCTACAAAGTTGGCTTAGTCGATATGTCCGACGACGAGATTTTGAAATGTTTCATCAAAGCGCGTTTGCCGTTTCGTATTCATGAAGATTTGATTGCGTTTATCAATGTAGTGAAAAATCCTATTGCCATTCGCTCCTCAAGTTTGCTTGAGGACTCCTATTATCAACCCTTTGCGGGAATCTATTCCACCTATATGATTTCCAAGATTGATGATGAGCGCAAAATGCTCGAGATGTTGAGTTGTTCCATCAAGTCGGTCTATGCTTCGGTGTATTTCAAGGCAAGCAAGGCCTACATGACCGCCACGTCCAATGTTATTGATGAAGAAAAGATGGCGATTATCTTGCAGGAAGTATGTGGCGCACGCTATGGCGACCATTTTTATCCCACCATTTCGGGTGTGGCTCGCTCCACCAATTTCTATCCCATTTATCCTGAAAAGGCGGAGGAAGGTGTGGTCAATATTGCCTACGGTTTGGGAAAATATATCGTGGATGGCGGTGTCACCTTGCGTTTTTCGCCCTATTATCCCAAAAAAATCATTCAACTCTCATCCCCCGACATGGCGTTGACCCAAACCCAACGTTCGTTCTTTGCCCTCGACATGAACCCCGAAAGCTTCATACCTTCCATTGATGATGGCATCAACATCCTGAAGCTTCCCCTGCGAAGCGCTGAGGGCGATAAATCGCTAAAGTTTGTCTGTTCTACTTATGATTACGACAACAACATCCTCCGCGACTCTTTCGACACCGAGGGCAAGAAAGTAATCACCTTTTCGAAGATACTTAATTACAACACCTTTCCTTTGGCAGATATTTTGAAATCCTTATTGCAAATCGGAGAACGCGAAATGAACAATCCCGTCGAAATTGAGTTTGCTGTAAACTTAGATGTCCCTGACGGTTTTCCACGTGTATTTAACTTCCTTCAAATCCGCCCTATTGTTGACAACAAAGAGGAAATCTATGCCAACCTGGAAGATGTTGATAAAAAAGATG
>CAIOJS010000223.1 GCA_903858655.1 uncultured bacterium
CGGGTATAGGCAATACACAGTGCAGGATGGTATCCCGCATTTGCGGGTATAGGCAATGCACAGTGCAGGATGGTATCCCGCATTTGCGGGTATAGGCAAAGTAACCAGAAGATAGCCCGTTGGCACGCGCGCCAAGGATTGTAGTGGATAGCCCACAGCGCCGCTTCTTCGCGGCGCGAGGACTAGGAACGGAAAGCCTGACCCGACGAAGGAGGGGGGCGCCCATAAGAAAAGAACCAAGCTCCAAATTCTAAGGATTCCACTACGGACATAAGCTCTTAGTGTTCCTCTGTGTCCTCAGTGTCTCCGTGGTTTTCCCTCTATTAACTCATCCTCACGCGCGGGTCGAGCAAGCCGTAGGAGATGTCGGTGAGAATGTTGATGATGACGAGGATGAGTGAGATGAAGAGCAGGGAGCCCATGACGACGGGGAAGTCGTATTTGCCCAAGCCGTCCACCATCACCATGCCCATGCCTTTCCAATCGAAGACGTATTCGACAAAGACCGCGCCCGCCATGAGGGAGGCAAACCACCCCGAAATGGCTGTGATGACAGGGTTCATGATGTTTTTGAGGGCATGCCGCAGGATGACTTTGGGGAAGGAGAGTCCTTTGGCTTTGGCGGTGCGGATGTAGTCTTGGGAAAGCACTTCGAGGGTTGAGGAGCGGGTGAGTTCGATGATGACCGCCAAGGGACGTATGCCGAGGGTGAGGGCAGGCAGGATGATGTTTTGGAGGGTGAGATGGGTTCCGTCGCCGAAATCGTCAATGGTGTAGAGGCTTCCAATCATGTTAAGCCCCGTGTATTCGCCCAAGAGATAGGCAAAGAACCAAGCGATGACAATGGCGGCAAAGAAGGAAGGCAGCGACATGCCGATGACGGAAAAGAACATCGCCAAGCGGTCGAACCACGTGTCTTTTTTGATGGCGCAGAGGATACCTGTGAAAATGCCGATGAGGGAGGCGAACACGATGGACACCACGGCGAGCAAAGCAGTGAGGGGGAAGGCTTCCATCAGGATGTCAGCCACCTTCGCCTTGCTTTGATAGGAACGGCGGAGATAGGGTTCTTTGAGGACGAGGGTTTTGGTGCTC
This sequence comes from uncultured bacterium, assembly GCA_903858655.1. Lineage (GTDB taxonomy): Bacteria > Bacteroidota > Bacteroidia > Bacteroidales > CAIWKO01 > CAIWKO01. The sequence continues at coordinate 1,096 of CAIOJS010000223.1, forward strand.
GAAAGGTTGAACAGGCGGGTGTAGGGTTTGTATTTGGATGAATCGAGATAGAAATAGCTTTTGGAGTCGTTGAAATTGTGGACGGAGATGGGCGAGAGGTCGTTCAGGTAGTTGATGTATTGGGTGAGCAGGGGTTTGTCTCTACCCAAATCGCGGTTGATGGCTTCGATGGAGGCTATGTCGGCGCGCTGCCCGAGCATCATGCGGGCAGGGTCGGCAGGCAACACATTGAACAAAAGAAAATCAACAGTGATGACTCCCAACAAGACCAAGAAGCCATAGAATAGTCGTTTTAGGATAAATCGCAGCATGAATTATTTCTTGGGGGAAGATTTGAGGAGCACTTTGGCAAGGAGTTTTTGGTAAGAAGCTGTGTCGCTTTTGAATTCTTCGTAGGTGGGGAAATCGCGCCAAGCCCATTTGTCGAGCACCACGCCGTTTTTCAACAACACTAAACCCGGGTTGGAGCGGACAACAGTTTTCAGGGCAGTGGGGTCAACGGTATAGAACTCATAGTTGGCTTGAAGCTCGTTGCGCAGGATGTCAATGGTTTTGAAATCGGAACCACACAGGGCGGCAAAGCCGATGGTATCTTTGGCGCATTGCTCATAAAAAGTGTTGAGAGATTGGAGAGCCGATTTTTGTGTTTTGGTGATGTCGTACATCACCAAAACAAACTGAAAACGGGGATTGCTGATGATGGCTTCGTTGTGGTTGGCTTTGTTGGCATCATCAATCATAAAATCGTGGATGGGCGCGGGTTTGTAAGCTTGAAGTATTTTCTTTTTCTGTTGAACAAAAACAAGTTTCTTGAAGAAAACGCTGTCTTTCCAAGGTAGCGTTTTGGTGGTATATTCGAGGGTTTCGTTGGTTACTTTATTTTTATATACTAAGGTGATGTCGGCAATCTCATTGGTGGGCACCACCTGTTGGGAAATCTTGCTTCCTATCTTCCATGGCATGAAATCAATCAAGGGCAGATGGCGATAGCTGAAGATAGCCACCCAAAGAATTAGTGTGGCACCTATGAGTAACATGCCATATTGGGTTACGTCGGGATAGCGACTTTTGAGATATTTGCGTCCGCCAAACAGCATCAGGGCAAAGGCTATGAGGATTAGATTTTTGTAGAAGGTTTGCCAATTGGTCAATATCAGCGCATCGCCAAAGCAACCGCAATCGGAAACGGGATTTTTTAATGCCAAATAAAACGTCAAGCCGAGAAAAAACAGCATGAAGAGCATCATGAGCCACGAAAAGGATTTTAGTTTGATGTTAAACACAAAAGCAAAGCCGATGATGAATTCCAAACAGCACAGAAGTATGCCCAATGTGAGCGCAAAAGGCACCATCCAATGCCAATGGAAGGCTTCGAAATATTCTTGAAATTTATACATGGAACCCAAAGGGTCAACGGCTTTGACAAAGCCGGAGAACATAAATACGAAACCAAGAAGGATTCTGCTAATGAGTCGAATCTTTTTCATACAATTTATTTTGAATTAAGCTTAATGAGCGCAAAAACGGCATAGTTTATCATGTCGAAATAGTTGGCATCCACTCCTTCGGACACTTGGGTGATGCCGTTGTGGTCTTCAATTTGTTTGGTGCGAAAGATTTTCATCAGGATGATGTCGGTGAGCGAACTGATACGCATATCGCGCCACGCTTCGCCATAATCGTGATTTTTGTCTTGCATGAGCGAGAAAGATGCTTGGATATATTTGTCGTACAAAGCGGTTGCTTTCTCCACCGAAAGATTTAAATCGTCATAGTTGTTGATTTCGATTTGAATCAAAGCCATGACGGCATAGTTTACGATGCCTATAAATTCAGGGATTATGCCTTCTGATACTTTTTGTGTACCTTTGTCTTCGATGCTTCGGATGCGTTGCGCTTTGATAAAAATCTGATCGGTGAGTGAGGCAGGACGCAGGATACGCCATGCAGAGCCATAGTCGTTCATCTTTTTCACATAAAGGCTTCGGCAGGTTTCAACGATTTCGAAATATTGTTTTTGTGTAAAATCCATGTAATTTATTATTTTTGTAAAAAATTTAATTTGAACGCAAATATATTAAAAAATCACAACAGTGATGCAATCAAAAAGAAAATATTGAATTGCAAGGGGCAGTTGCTATCGTTGGAAAGCCCATTAATCATGGGAATATTGAATGTTACGCCCGATTCTTTTTTTGATGGAAATATTTTCACCACAGAGAAAGCATGGCTGAAACAGACCGAAAAAATGCTGTCGGAAGGTGCTTCCATCATAGATATTGGATGTGTTTCGACTCGACCCGGGGCAATTTTGCCAAATTTGGAGGAAGAATTGGACCGTTTGCTGCCTGTTTTGGATTCGATAATGAAGTATTTTCCTGAGGCAATTCTTTCTGTGGATACCTTTCGTGCGGAAGTGGCAAGAGCATCCGTAAACCATGGGGCGGCAATCATCAACGACATCTCAGGCGGAACGATGGATGCTGCGATGTTTGAAACGATTGCTGCGCTGCATATACCTTATATATTAATGCATATACAAGGCACACCCGAAACGATGCAAAGGAATCCTATTTATAAAGATGTTGTGAAAGAAACCATGTTATATTTATCTAGAAAATCGAATGAATTGACATCTTTGGGCGTGAATGATATCATTATTGACCCGGGTTTTGGTTTTGGAAAGAATATAAAGCAGAATTTTGAGATGATGCAGCAGTTGCATCTGTATAAATTTCTTGATAAACCTTTATTGGTGGGGGTTTCACGAAAGTCCATGATATGGAAAACCCTTGAGAGTAGTCCTGACGAATCTTTGAACGGGACGAGCGTATTGCATACAATTTCGTTGTTGGCAGGGGCAAATATTTTGCGAGTGCACGACGTGAAGGAAGCGGTTGAATGTGTTAAAATGGCTCAAGAATTAAAAAAATACTGACATCAATACAAAAAAAACATAAATAAAAAAAAAATATTTTTTCCTTGCGCCTGCCTTGTCCCTACAAGCTTATAGAATTTTTTCAACATCATGGTTGAAAAAAATATTTATCAAAGTATTTGGTGTGAATGGATAAAGATATATCTTTGTAACCTTTTTCAAAACAAACCAAAAAAATATATATGAGTAAAAAGAATGTTATTATTATTGGTGCAGCAGGTAGAGATTTTCATAATTTCAACACCTACTACAGAGGAAATGAAGCTTACAACGTTGTAGCCTTCACAGCCGCACAGATTCCTGACATAGCAGGAAGAAAATATCCAAAAGAATTAGCCGGGAGCCTCTATCCCGAAGGTATTCCAATTTATGTGGAAAGCGATTTGCCAAAACTTATCAAAGATCTCAATGCTGATATTTGCGTTTTCGCATACAGCGATGTTCCTTATGAGAGAGTTATGGGAATGAGCGCTATCGTTAACGCAGCAGGTGCAGATTTCATGTTAATTGGACCGAAACAAACACAAGTGAAAAGCACCAAACCGCTTATCGCCGTTTGTGCAGTAAGAACAGGTTGTGGCAAAAGCCAAACCTCACGTCGTGTTATTGAAATCTTGATGAAACAAGGTTTGAAAGTTGTTGCTATTCGCCATCCAATGCCTTACGGGGATTTGAATGAGCAAAAAGTGCAACGTTTCGCCACTGTTGAAGATTTAAAAAAACACAAATGTACTATTGAAGAAATGGAGGAGTATGAACCCCATGTAGTTCGCGGAAACGTGATTTATGCAGGTGTTGATTATGAAGCTATTCTTCGCGAAGCAGAAAAAGAAGCAGACATCATCCTTTGGGATGGTGGTAATAACGATTTTTCGTTTTATGCTACTGATTTATGCATTACTGTTGTTGATCCTCATCGTCCCGGTCATGAATTGAAATATTATCCGGGAGAAGTTTCTCTACGTTTGGCTGATGTAGTTGTTATCAATAAAATGGATTCTGCATCACCAGAAAACATTCAAATCGTTCGTGATAGTATCGCTAAGGTGAATCCTAATGCTATCGTTATTGACGGCGCTTCACCATTAACAGTTGACAAACCTGAATTAATTAGAGGTAAAAGAGTTTTAGTTGTTGAAGACGGTCCTACCCTCACCCACGGTGAAATGAAAATTGGTGCAGGTACTGTGGCAGCTATGAAGTTTGGCGCAGCCGAATTGGTTGATCCACGTCCGTATGCTGTTGGCAAATTGGCTGAAACCTTTAAGATTTATCCAAACATTGGTACCTTATTACCCGCTATGGGTTATGGCGCACAACAAGTTGCCGATCTTGAAAAAACAATTGAAAACACTCCTTGTGATGCAGTTGTTATTGCTACACCTATTGATTTGAATAGAATTGTAAAAATCAACAAGCCTACTGTAAAAGTTGGTTATGATTTGCAAGAAATTGGTCGTCCAGATTTAGATGATGTTTTATGTGACTTTTTAAAGAAACATAATCTCCTCAAAAATTCAGGATGTTCATGCTGTTCCTAAAATAATTTAGAAAAAAAGGCGACGTTAGTCGCCTTTTTTTTTGCATATTAAAAAATATTCGTACATTTGACGTCTGAAAATTATAAACAAATACAAACCATGAAAAACAGAAGTTTAATTTCTATTGATGATTTCACCAAAGAGGAATACTTTTCAGTGCTAGATGCAGCAGAACAATTTGAACGGAAGCCTGTTCAGAATATTCTTGATGGAAAAGTTGTTGCTACTCTCTTTTTCGAACCATCAACACGCACGCGACTTAGTTTCGAAAGTGCAGTGAATTATTTGGGAGGAAAGGTCATCGGATTTTCTGATGTTTCCAGCTCTAGTGTTAAAAAAGGGGAATCTTTGAAAGATACCATTTTAACCGTGTGTAATTACTCCGACCTTATTGTTTTGCGTCATCCCAGAGAGGGAAGTGCACGTTATGCAAGTGAGGTAGGCACCGTCCCCATTGTGAATGCAGGTGATGGCGCTAATCAACACCCAACGCAATGTTTGCTCGACTTGTATTCTATCAGAAAGACACAAGGAAAGCTTGACAATCTTGACATTGCTTTTGTTGGAGACCTTAAATACGGTCGCACCGTACATTCTTTGGTCATTGCGATGACGAATTTTAATTGTCGTTTCCATTTGGTTTCACCACCCGAATTGAAATTGCCAAGCTCGGTTAAGATGCATATCAAGGAGAAAAATCTTGAATATTATCAGTACACAGATTTAAGTGAAGTTATCCCAATGGCTGATATTATTTATATGACACGGATTCAACGAGAACGTTTTTCCGATCCAATTGATTACGAAAAAGTGAAAAACGCTTATATTCTTAATCGCAGTTTGTTGGGTAATACGAAACCGAATATGAAAATCTTACATCCTTTGCCCCGTGTGAACGAAATCAATGAGGATGTGGATGACATGCCACAAGCATATTATTTCCAACAAGCACTGAATGGTTTATATGTACGTCAAGCAATTTTAAAATTAATTTTAGGATTATAAAAAATGGAACAAGATAAAAAACCGGTAAAAGAATTTGTGGTTTCGGCTATTGAAAATGGAACCGTTATAGACCACATCCCAGCACAAAGTGTGTTTCAGGTAATTCATATTTTGAACCTTGATAAATATGGTAACCAGATTCTTTTTGGCACCAATCTCGATAGTAATAAATATGGCAAAAAGGGCATCATTAAAGTAACCAACAAATATTTCAAACCTGTTGAAATAAACAAGATTGCTTTGGTGGCTCCTACGGCTACTTTGATTATTATCAAAGATTTTCGCGTTATCGAGAAGAAAAAAGTTGAGATACCCGATACGATAGAAACCTTTGTGCAATGCGTGAACCCCAATTGCATCACGAATCATGAAGACGTGCCTACCAAATTCAAGGTATTAGACAAGATTGATTCGAGACTTAAATGTACATATTGCGAGAAGATTACTGAGAAGAAAAATATGACATTTAGATAGAGAGTGAATAGTTAATAGATAATAGTGAATAGTTATTTTTGATTTGGGATTTGGACTTTATAATTGCTAAAGTTTGATTTATTAATTCTTCTTTTCACATGATGTCTAAAGATAGGTTTCCAGATTTTATTGGCGGCTTAGGAGATTCGGGGCGGGGTACGGCAGACTTGGCTGTAGAGGCTATAGGCGATGATGCTGAAGTTTTCAAGCATTTGATGGGCTTGTGTTTTTCGCAGCCCTACCCTATCGGCATGAGATTGGCTCGTGTGGTGCAATTGTATTGCGAAAAGAATTCAAATCTTGTTGTACCCTACATTGACGAAATCATTGAAAATATAGCTGTCTCTGAGATTGAAGGCGTGAAGCGTAGCTTTCTGAAAATAATAGCGGATAGTATTGATTTCAATCTGGTGAAAGACAATTCAACCTTATTGCAACTATGTTTTGATTGGCTGATATCGCCCAAAGAAACTGTTTCTATACGATATTACAGTATTATTATCTGTGAGAAATTTTGCGCATACGAACCCGATTTGATCCCAGAGTTCAAATCTTCCTTGGAGTTTTGCCTCCCGGATGCTTCAAAAGGATTTCAAAATAGGGCTTTGAAGGTATTAAAGAAATTAGAACGAAGCTAAAAATAGCTACTTCTTCATGTCTTTTATCTTCAAATCATGCTTGATGATTTCTTCGATTTGCTCGGCATCTATTCGCTTTGCGATAATCGTTTTCTTTTCATCCAACACATAAATGACAGGGGTGCTATAAATATCGTAAAGCTCCGCATAGTGAGGCGTCAAGGCGCGAGGTCCGTCCACATTGATAAAATTCATCTTATTGAGACGGATGAACTTCTTCATTTCAACCATGCTGGTATCGGTACAAATCGAAAAAACTTCCAAATCGTAGAGTTTTTTCTCTTTATTATACAGCTCTACTATTTTTGGCATCTCAGTTTTGCAATGCCCACAGTTATAATCCCAAAAAAGCAGTACGGTATATTTGGTGGTGATGGTCTGCATGGATTGCAACTGAAGACTGGTGTCTTGCATAATCATATTTGGAGCTGTTTTCCCTAATAAAATAGGTTCGAGTTTCTTGGCTCGTTTTGTTATATTTTCCAATAAAACATCCGACAACCAATCGCATTGCTTTGTAGCATAATAGGTATTAACCATGTGAACAAACACCGCATCAAATCCCATGACTTTGGAAGTTTCGAAGGTGTAGGTTATATACCATACTACATATTTAAACATTTCTTTGCTTGGACGAACTTTTTCTACCAATTTATCTGCCTCGGCACTAATAGAATCGGGGGATTGAACTACCACTTTGTCGAAGAAATAATTTATTTTATTATAAAAAACCGGCGTGCGCAGGATTCTATCATCTGTAAGGTTAATATTATCCCAGTAATGGGCTTTGTAATACAGATAAGTGAACGTGGAATCCTTATGTCCATTGGGTAAGATGGGAGCATCGGGAATATCAGGCTCTTTTGATGCCATAAATACTTTAGTGGCAAGGCTCTCAGGATATTTTTTCATGAAGTCGAGCTTATAGTCCTTCACGGCATTATCTATCCGCTCCATTTCTTTCTTAACTATGGCAGCAGAATCCTTATTGCCCTTCAGTGTCTCTTGCTTCGCTTTTAGTTTATCAAAGGCGCTTTGATTGCTAACAATATAATTCAGGTATTCATAAAAGTTTTTATTTTCATTGGAGCCTTTCACTTTCATGTTCTTCACTAAATCGGTGGTATCGGTCTCAAACCATATCTCCAGTGCATCATTCACTATGAAATCGAAGTACTTTTTCTTTGGGATGACAATAAAATAAATGCCTTTTGGCAATTCTTTTTTTCCATCGAAAAAAGTTTCACCTTTGGCATTGGAGAGGCAGGTGTCGTCAATCTGCTTATATTGTCCATAATAATGCGCCAAATAGCAGGTGTCGCCCGTGGTGACTCCGCTGACTTTCACATGAATTTTGTATCCGCCTGCAACAGGCAAGGATGCTGTGTGCGTTGTGCCTACATTGTTAAACAATAACAATGATAAAATGATGTTTGTAAAGAATGTGAGCATAATGTTTCGTTTTTTAATTTTTGGTTGACTTTACAAAAATAGTGCATTTTTTTAAATTGTCAGAAAAACTGCCAATTTTTCATACATAATATTTATATTTGCATCTTATAACGACAAGATTTCCGATATTATTTTATTTGAACTTGGCTTAAGTATATTTTTTTTTAAAACTTATCTATTATGAACGAATATTTAGCTATTGTTATTAGTTCCGCAGCGATATATATTTTTATAATCGTGTTTCTGCGGCTCTTTGGAAAAAAAGAATTGGCACAGTTGTCGGTGTTCGATTTGGTGTTTGTTTTGCTCATTAGCAATGCAGTGCAGAACGCAATGGTGGGCAGCAACACTACTGTTTGGGGAGGTATTACCGCTGCCGGCACCTTGTTTATACTGAATTATGCATTAAAGATCATCATGTATTATTTCCCCACAGTCGGAAAGGTGGTGCAAGGCAAAGAAGTGATGCTTATATATAAAGGTATGATTAAGCAGGACAATCTGCGCAAAACCCGCATCACGCAAGAAGAATTGGAAGAAGCCATCCGCGAACACGGCATCTTGGAAATCCGTAAGGTGGATTTGGCAATGTTGGAGGTGGACGGAAACATCAGTGTGATTTCAGAGGAGTTTAAGAAACGTACGGTGCACGCCATTTCGCGGAAGCGGTTAAGACGGAAAATGCAGCGGAATTGATGGATGAGGGAAACTTTTGGAGTTAATTGGTTGATTGGTTAATTAGTTGATTGGTTAAATGGTTGAATTGTTAGATTGTTGAATTGTTAGATTGTTGAATTGTTAAATTGTTGAATTGTTAGAATGTTGACTTGTTGGATTGCTATAGTGTTGTTTTGAGCTTAGTGAAACTTAGTGCACTTAGTGCCTCAGTGGTTTTTAGTACATATTAATGTAAATGATAAAAGCCTTTTGGAGTTAATTGGTTGATTGGTTAATTAGTTGATTGGTTAAATGGTTGAATTATTAGATTGTTGAATTGTTAAATTGTTAATCGGATTTTTCTTGGTATTTGAGATTTGGTATTTGGTATTTAGACTTTAAGAAATAGATATAAAACAGTAAGTATATGGCGAATGAAATTAATTTAGAGCTACTTTGCAAGGACGTTATATCGCTCTGCGAAGAAACGGGCAGGTTTTTGAAAAAAGAATGTGCAGGATTTTCCATTGCTCGGGTGGAAGAAAAAGGAACGAATGATTTTGTGAGTGATGTGGATAAGGAAGCCGAACACAGGATAGTTTCGCACCTCAAGGAATTGATTCCCGATGCGGGATTCATCACGGAGGAAAATACCCTCACGATACGCGATAAGCAATTTGAATGGATAGTGGATCCGCTGGACGGCACCACCAACTTCATTCACAATGTGCCGTGCTATGCCATCAGCATCGCCCTGCGAAAAAATGAAAAAATTGTGATGGGAGTGATTTATGAAGTGAATCTGCAAGAAGCTTTTTATACGTGGCAGTCGGCTCCCTCCTACCTGAACGGCGTTGAAATTCATGTTAGCAATAAGGCGAAATTGCAAGATAGTTTGATTGCCACAGGCTTTCCCAATCGGAATTATGACAAGATGAAAGCCTATATGGCGATGCTCAATGAGATGATGTTCGAAACACAAGGCATCCGCCGCATGGGTTCGGCGGCGGTTGACATGGCTTATGTGGCTTGCGGCAGGTTCGATGGATTTTATGAGTATCATCTGAGTCCGTGGGATGTGGCGGCGGGAGCTATCATCGTGCAAAATGCAGGTGGCAGGGTGAGCGATTTCAAGGGGAAGGACAATTATTTATTCGGAAAAGAGATAGCTGTCGCAAATCCGCAAGTGCATGAGCATATTTTGGAGATGATTGTGAGATATTTTTAGTCATTGAGTCATTAAGTCATTGGGTCATTGAGGTCATTGGTTGAATGGTTACATTGTTTTATTGTTGAATTGTTATTTTTTTTGCAGGCAATATAATCATTTGGAGGCATACTATTTTTGATTTCTGACCTCTATATTTTTATCATCCAAATAGCATCAAATCATTTTACTGTATCAAGTTTCTTTAGTTCAGCTTGAATCTTCGGAATCATTTGCTGAGCAACAGGGCTGGAAGGATTTATCTTCATCGCTTTTAGGCAATAAAAATCAGCCAAGGGATATCGCTTCAAATTAAAGGCTTCGATGCAAGCATTTTCGGCTGATTTATAATCAGTGGTGTCCGCCGCCAATGCTCTTACGAAATATTTCAGGGCTTGTTCATAATCTTGTCGCCCACTTGATATCACACCCAAATCGTTCAGCGCTTTGTTGTGATTCGGATTTTGTTGGATTGCCACGAGATAATAGCGCTCGGCTTCCTGCTTTTGTTGCAGATATAAATAGCTTCGCGCCAGCAAATAATTCACTTCGGCATAGTCGGGAAGTATCTTTTTTGCTCTCTGCGCATAAAGCAATGCCGAATCGAGAACCTGGCGTTTTGCAGCGGCATCTGTTGTTTGCTCCGCCTTGCGAAACATATCTGAAATAAACGACATGTGGATGCGCACGGCATCGGAATGTTGTATATCTGCCTGAACCAAAGTGGTGTCGTTGCGCCATTGCGCATTGCGCGAAATGGTTTGTGTGGAAAATATCACCATAGAAATCAAGAGGATGCCACCCATAATTTTTTTGCCCAAGGCAGGCAATTGGATGAAGAGCCACAAAAGAATCACGACAAATCCAACGCTACTGCTAAATAGAAAACGTTCGGCAAAGGTGGACTCAATCAGGATGAAGGTGTTGGAAGCAGGCATCAGCAGTGCCCAAAACCAAACTATGCCTAATACCAAAACGGCTTTTTGGCGATAATAGCGCAGCACAATGCCAGCACTAAGGATGAGCAACAAAAGCGTGAGCCACACACGAATATCCGCAAAGGAATGTTGCGCAATGGCGCCATAGGAGTAATCCCAACTTAAGGGCGAAGCCCATAGCATTTTGAAGGCATATAGCCCCAAAAGGAAGATTTTGGTTGCCCACAGATTGGGCAGCGATGGGATGGCATACAAGGAATTGTTGATAGGCAGGAACGAATGGGGGAAGGTTTCACTTAGGACGAAATATCGCAGCAGGAGGAATCCCGCCAAGGCACCTAAAAATCCCAAACCGCTTTGCAAGGCTCCTTTGAGATTTTGAGGGGCGCATACAAAAATCACGCACAAATAGACAGGCAAAAATCCTACAGCGGTTTCTTTGCACAAAAGCGCAAAGGCATAAGCACATAAGGACAGCCACAACACTTTCCGTTGTCTGCGCTGCAAATAGCGTATCCATGCCAACACACTCAGCAGGGAGAACGCCAAACAGAGCAATTCATCAGCATTTTTGATGTTGGCAACCACTTCAGTATGTATGGGATGCACCATGAACAATAGGATGCCGGCAAGAAGCACCTCGGCTCTGATGCCAACGAACAAGCGTTTCAACAGTAAAAATAACCCGATAGCGCACAAAGCAAATAACAGCACATTGAAAACATGAAACAGCATGGGTTTGCCTCCACCTAATTGATACAGTGTGGCAAAATATGCCATAGCGACCGGACGGTAGGCTCCGCTGTTGTTGTTCACATAACCATAATAAGTGCCGTGCGAAATCAGTTGACCATATTTTGCTTGATGCACCAAGGTATTGCTCATTATGAGAGTTTTATCATCAACCGCATAGTCGTTACTAAAAGTGTTGCCATACAAAATAAATCCGCATAGCACGATGAAAGCATAATGAACCATGCTTTTTATTTTCGCTTTGCGAGAAGCTTCGGAGGCATTGCTCGCAGGATGCTTGATGGGTTTTCGTTGATTTTTAGGAGTTTTAGCACTATTCATATCCATTCAAATTGAGAGAACAATATTACGAATATTTTTTGAATCTATGAGATTTTAAATCGCTACACGTATCATTTTTCATTTTTAATTTTTCATTTTTCATTTCCTACTTAAACTTTTTTGCGTCTTGGCGCGATATTTTTTCCATCTTAATACGCACTTTAGGGTATTTTAAGCCTCAAATGATGAATCTGAAGTATTTTTAAGTATTTTATAACATATTGAAACTATACGGTAAAATAGCTATATATCTGTTCAACAAGACTGTGTCTCGAGCTCAATAGGGCAAATATTTATATTTGCCCTATTGAGCTTGGAGCTTATATACTCCAAAATATATATTTGACCTATTGAACTTGGAGCTTATATACCCAAATATATATATTTGACCTATTGAACTTGGAGCTTATATACCCAAATATATATATTTGCCCTATTGAGCTCTGAGCTTATATATATAAAAATATATTTTTGCCCTATTGAGCGCTGAGCTCAGACATAATGTCATTTTTTCTAACATATATAAAAAAAAGTCTGCCAAAATGACAGTTCTTATTCTTTCATCAAAAGAAAATAAAGATAGGACTAAAAATCTATCATCAAAAAATAAGAAAAAACAAGGCAACTCGCCCATCGGTTTTGGGAAGATATAGGTGAAGGCTTTCAATCCCTATCGAAAGCCTCTCGCCTATTGTACGTGGATAATTGCTTTTACGCTTTTGCTTTAGGATTTATCTTATTAAAGAGATATTCCCTTTGCGTTTCACTTCAGTGCCATCGCTCATGGTGGCTTTCAAGGTATAAGCATACACCTCTATCGGGCAATACGAGCCATGGTAGGTGCCATCCCACCCTATCGCTTGGTCGGATGTCTCGAACACCTTTTCGCCCCAACGGTCGTATATCAAAAACGTCAGACTTTTGATACCTACGCCATGCACATAGATGACATCATTTTGCCCGTCGCCATTGGGCGAGAAGATATTGGGGATATAAATCACCGGCGGTGAACAATCGCTTAAGATAGGATCGAAAGTCACGGAACGTATCGCTACGCAATTGTTAGAGTCGGTGACGGTCACCGTGTAGGTATCAGCCACCAAATTATTCAATGCTTGCGTGGTATCGCCCGTACTCCATAAGTACGTATAGGGCAATGTGCCGCTTGCCATCAAAAGGGTAATCTTGCCATTATTTTTGTCGGGGCAAGCAGGGTTCACCGTATCGGCGCCAATATTCGGAGTGGACAATACCTTGATGGGAATAGTATCCGATTTACCACATAGACCGCCTATCGTATAAATGATTTGCCACACACCGCTGCCTGCCAATGGTGGACTGAAGGTGCCAGACGTTGGATTATTGATGCCGTTGCCACTCCAGGTACCTCCCGTTTGTGCTGCCGTAAGCGTGATGTTAGCGGTGTTGCTACACATCGGATTCACGGGGTTAATTGTTGCGTTAGCGTACGCTTGATATGACACCTGAATAGTATCGCGTTTAACGCATGAATTTGCATTGGTCACTTGCACGATATACGTACCCGCTGTAGTCACAGTGAGTGTCTGACCTGTAGAACTTCCCGGCGTCCATGAGTAGGTTGACCCGGGATTGCCCGCATTGAGCATAAGGCTGTTTCCAGTGCAAAGAGTGGTGTCGCTGCCTAAATTCACTGTAGGCAAAGGGTTCACTTGAATATGGGTAGTATCTGCATCGCCACAAGCGCTCGAAATAGTGTAGATGACTTGGATGCTGCCAACGCCTGCGCTCGAAGGCGTAAACACACCCGTAGCGGGATTGGTGATACCGGCACCCGACCAAATGCCCCCGGTCTGAGCTGCTGTTAAAGTTGTGGGAGTTGCATTGACGCACATCGCTGGATGTGGTGTGATGGTAGCGTTTGCTAACGCTTGGAATGACACCTGAATGGTATCACGTTTAACGCATGAATTTGCATTGGTAACTTGAACGATATACGTACCCGCTGTAGTCACAGTAAGTGTCTGACCTGTTGAACTTCCCGGCGTCCATGAGAATGTTGACCCTGCGTTTCCCGCATTGAGTAGAAGATTACTTCCGGCGCAAAGTGTCGTATCACTGCCAAGATGTACCGTGGGCAAAGGGTTCACTTGAATATGTGTGGTATCTGCATCGCCACATACGCCCGTTATGGTGTAAATAATTTGGATGTTGCCGACGCCTGCGCTCGAAGGCGTAAACACTCCCGTATTTGGATTGGTGATACCAGCCCCCGACCAGATGCCTCCTGTTTGAGCTGCATTCAAGGTTGCAGGAGTTGCATTGATACACATCGCAGGATGTGGGGTGATGGTGGCATTTCCGGTAGTATTCACGGTAACACGTACCGTATCGGATGCAGTGCAACCATTAGCATTCGTAATAGTTACGGTATATAAAGTCGTCACACCCACAGTGGAGAGGGGATTATTTACAGTAGTACTGCTCAATCCTGTAGAAGGTGTCCACAAATATGTTGTTCCCCCCGAAGCATTTAATGCAGCAGGCGTGCCCGAACAAGTAGCAACATTTGGACCGGCATCAGGCATAAAGGGTAAAACGGTCAAGGTAGCCGCCACAGCGTAAGTCCCCGGGCAAGTTCTGAAATAATAGGTTGTTGTAGCCGTTGGATTCGTAATATTGAGTGTCAAGGTTGTTGACAAAAGCGTTCCACCATATTGTGCATCATACCAAGCATAAGAAATTCCTGAAGGAACCGTTCCCGAAAGTATAGCCGTTAGTGAAGCAGCTTGCCCTTGACATGTAGTATCATTATTAATACTTATGGTGAAATTGGTCACAGCCGCATCGGGCACTCCTATGCCGCCTTTTGTAGCGCCATTGGGAGGGAATTCACTCACACCGATGTCTGCAGGTCCGCTAGTAGAGCTTGACGTACCATTGTTTCCACCTGTTGCGGTACGAAGAATAGAACCCGCAGATATGGCGATATATCCGCCACCACCACCGCCACCGGGACCTTCAGCTTCGCTATTTACTGTGGTTAAAAGTCCTTTAATTTTTATCTGATCGCCACCGTTGCCGCCGTTGGCTTGCGCTGAATTGCCAACAATGGTTCCTGTTGCGTTGAGCACAATGGCACCACCGCCACCACCGCCTCCACAGCCATCTATCCCAGCATGACTTGCTGCAGGAGCCGTGCCCGTGGAGTTGCCACCAACAGCACCATTCGAAGAGACTGTTCCCGTTCCGGAAACTGCGCCGTATATCATCATATAAATGATGCCGCCACCGTTGCCGCCTGAGCCGCCATAATTATCATTTTGGCTGCCGCCACCGCCACCACCGCCTAAGAATAAACGGGGTAAGCTTGCTTGGTTGGCATTCAACGGAAAGCCACCAAAACCACCAACATTTTTTCGTAAATCACCGCTCCATGCAGCATTGTTAGGTCCAACGGTCAATGCATCCGCATCGTTTGATGAGAAAGTATAACCTCCTCTACCCCCTCCATACGATGCATTTTTTCGAAAAGAAGAACCTATGAAACCCAAAGGGGGTGCTGTTTCCAAATCCCAGGCTTGTGAGTAAGTAGTACTCGTTGTGGTGTCAGGAAAACCGCAACCATTATAAGCAAAGTTGCTGCTGACATTACAACCACCACCACCACCAGCATTATGCGCATTGCCACCGCCGCCGCCATTGGCAGCACATGCCATGCAATATTGCCCATCGGTGGAACCGAAACCTGCAATGCCTTCACCTTTTTGCCCACCATAAGCTGAATTGGTGGAAGCATAATCGGATATTCCCCATATCGAACCACAATTAGCAGAAAATACACCTCCACGAGAACCTTTGCCGGTAGCATTAATAGTACCATTATTTACTAAAGCACCCATATTTTCCACAACCAAAACACCGCCTATTGTTCCGTTCCATGTGTCGCACGTAAGCTCTGCTCCAATGTTAACGGTTAAGGTGGTATATCGTGGAACACGCACCACCTGCGTTTTTCCTGTAGCCAAGTAGCCTTGCGAGAGACCGCACACCAAATTGATGGTGTTGGAACCGCTCACCGATAACACTTCTGCAAATTCATACAGACCTGCATTGGCATAAGTGGAAATCCAACCATTCCAAGCGTTCCATCCCGTATTGAGCGATGCTCCTTGCATTTGAACGATGAACACCAAATCGCCCTGGGCTAAAACATTGCCGGCTCCAAAACGATTGTTTGCATTTAAAGTGTTAGCTGCAACTGAAATGGAAGTGCTTCCTGCCAAAGCGTCAGCGGAGAGGGCTGTATATTCGTTGACAATGGTGTTGGTTGCCGTAATTGTCTTCGGACCCTCACTGCCTCTTTGCGCGTAGGACGTAATACTTAGAAGACCTAAAATGACTGAGAAAAGAATTCTGCTTTTATTCATAAAAAATACGATTCTGAAATTTAGTACAAAAATAGAGAAATCTTTTCATTTAGAAGGAATAAATTGCTAAAAAGTAAAAATATTTCACAAAGATTATGATTACTAGAAATATTTTTTCTATTTTTGAAAAAATTCCTGAAATGAATACTTTGAAAAAAGACAAGAAGAAAATCCAAATGAAAGCGAAAGCTGTGGGTAATATCCCCTCGCAGAAGCCTATTCAACCGATGTTGGGTAAGTCGGCAGAATCGCGCAAAGCATGGTTATTTGCTGCCTTTGCAGCCATCATCACCATCATCGTTTATATCCCTTCCCTCGGCAATGATTTTATTGTGAACTGGGATGATGGCGGATATATACAGGAACATGTGTTGGTACATTCCCTGAGTTGGGACAATTTTATAACTATTTTCAACCCGACAACTTTCTACAAAGGAAACTACCACCCTCTGACCACCTTTTTCTATGCACTGGAATATTCGGTGGTGGGCGAACACGCATTGCTGTATCACATCAACAATTTAATTTTTCATACGCTGAATGTGTTGTTGGTGTTTTGGTTCATTCGTTTGATAACAAAACGGATTGAGGTTGCAGGTTTCGTTGCTTTGCTTTTTGGCATACATCCTATGCATGTTGAATCTGTAGCATGGATTTCGGAGCGCAAGGACGTGCTTTATACCTTCTTTTTTATGCTTTCGCTGATACAGTACTACTTTTATTTCACCAAAAAGGAGTCGAAACAGAAACATTATATCTATGCTCTTGTGTTTTTCTTTTTATCCTTATTATCAAAGTCGGCGGCAGTGGCTTTGCCATTGGTGATGTTTGTGGTGGATTATTATATGAAACGAAAACTGAATGTAAAGTTGATTGTAGAGAAACTTCCCTTTTTGGTATTGTCTTTTACTATTGGTATCATCGCAGTATTTTCCCAAAACGAAAAGGGAGCCATACATGATTTGACCCCGCTCTTTACCGCCTTTGAGCGATTGTTGATAGTTTCGTATTCCACGATGACGTATTTTGGGAAACTTTTTGTGCCCATCGACCTAGCGACGATGTATCCCTATCCCGGTAAAATAAATGGTCACTTCCCCATGATATATTATATCGCACCTTGTATTATCCTACCCCTCGTCATTTTGATGTTTACATTATTTGTTATGAACCTTCGCGGAAAACGCACCAAATATATCCCGTATGTATTTGGCTTTTTGTTTTTCTTCACGAATATATTCCTAGTATTACAGATACTTCCTGTGGGCGGGGCTTCACTAGCCGAACGTTATACCTATGTGCCTTACATTGGTTTGTTTCTTATTTTAGGTATATTATGGGACAAAGGCATCCAAGCAAAAGGCAAGGTGATGAACATCCTCCGACCCGGATTCTATGCTCTCTTTGCCTGTTTCGTCATTTTCCTTTCTATATTGACGTGGCAACGTATCGGCAAATGGAAGAATGGCGAGACCTTGATGCGAGATTTGACGAAGGTGTTTCCTAATTCTACATTTGCTTATAACAACTTGGGATATCTCTATTATCATTGGTTTAAAAGCTACGATAAAGCCTTGGTAGAATACAATACTTCCATGAGTTTAGACACCACCAACTACGAAACATGGAGCAATCGTGGTGTTGTTTACAACAATTTGGGCAACTACAATCAAGCCATTTATGATTTCACCAAGAGTTTGAAATACAAGTCGGATAATCTTGATGGATATATCGGTCGGGCTAATTCTTATAGTGCTATCAACAAGTTTGCAGAAGCTTTGCCTGACTATGATAAGTATTTAAGCATGAAACTCGATGATGCCAAAGCATATCTATGGCGCGGCACCGCATTAGTCAACACAGGAAAGTTGGATGCAGCAATGATAGACTTCGAAAAATGCCAAAAGATGATTCCCAACGATTATGAAGTTTACTATTGGAAGGGATTGGTTTACTACAAAAAGAACGACGTCAAAACTGCTTTAGAATATTTCGACAAATCCATAAGTTTGAAACCAATAAAAGGTGAAGTATATTCGTGGCGCGGATTGGCACGCTATGATATGAAGATGTTGGATGCTGCCATTGAAGATTATTCAACAGCAATCAGCATGAATCCAAACGATGCCGCTGCTTTTGTCAATAGGTCTATCGCCTATAACGACAAAGGGATGTATAAAGAAGCTTGGAGTGATATCAACACTGCAGGAAAGATGCGCTATCCCCTCGATAAAGCTTTCTTTCTGAAACTACAGGCGAAGGTGATGGGACAATAAGATGATGAACGCAAAACACACGGCATTGAAAGCTTTTCCGTTATCAATAATGAAATCTTCCCGAGTTTTTTTCTATTGGATAATGTTGATTTGTGTACTTTTATGCCCAATTTATTTTGCATCAATATGCTAACGAAAAAGAAACTTGTATTTCTATTTATATTACTGCTGCTTTTCGCATTTCGATTGGCATTCGGCTTGTGCAAAGAGTTTTGGTTTGAAGATGAAATGCAGGTGTATCTCATTGGATTGAAATTTTATACCAATGGAAACTTCCCTTATTTTGGTCCCGATATAGTTTACACACACACACAGATACCCGGCGCATTGCAAGGCTTAGTAGTTGGCTTGCCTTTCTACATCCTGCATTTGCCCGAAGCACCTTACCTCTTGCTGAATCTGCTTTCCATGGGTGTTTTGTGTCTTTTGGCTTGGTATTTTCAAAAGAAATTCCCCCAAGTACCTTATTGGTTTACGTGGCTTTGGCTTTTATCCTGTCCTTGGACATTGAATTATTCCACCCATATCATCAATCCAAGCTATGTTTTGTTTGGTGCTGTCTTATTCTTTATCGGCTTCTTCGAGTCGGTGCCAAGGCTTTCCATCGGTTTCATTAAAACACGCATCACCTTTTTTTTAATGGGCTTCGCTCTGTTTTGGATTTATCAATTCCACATGTCATGGATATTATTGCTTCCATTTATTGCCTTGGCATTCTATCTGAAACGTCAGGAAATGAAAAGCACCATCCTCCCTTTCGTGATTGGCTCTATGTTGAGTGCCGCTTTTTTGATTCCGACCTTTTGGGTGTATGGCTTTCATTCCGGAAGTTCAAGCGTTTCCTCGAACGTGGTGTTTAATGTCGAAAACATAAAAGAAATCTTCACGGTGCTCACTCGCTTCCTGTCGTTTGCTTCCTACGAGTTGCCGCGCTTCTTGAATATGGAAGGTAAATCTTTCTTCGCCTTCTTGATGGAACATCCTTTTGCTGCTCCATTTATTGCATTCGTTGCTTTCTTTGGTATCGTACAAGTGGGCTATCTTATCATAGCCTTTTTCCTAAAGAACTCAGCAAAAGATTTCGCTTGGATAAAATACATCACCGCGATAGCCGTCTTTATCACCTACCTAAGTTTCTTTTTCAGTGTGAAAGGACCTTCGGCGCATACCTATTATATATTGTTTCCTTTAGCCATGATGTATTCTTTTTATTGTTGGCAAGATTTGTTCTCAAAAAGATGGTTTCGGATTTTGATGATGGCGATGTTGCTTTCGGGATTCATCACGAGTGGCGTAGTGATGCACATAAATTACCAAAAGTCTTCGATGTATAAAAACCGAAGCATCCCTTTGAAAGCCATACAAGAAAAGGATTATAAGATATTGGGAGAACGACGTTCGTATGACCGCAATCCCTAACAAATGGAGATTTATTTCTCCACAACATCCATAAAAAACCGAAAACCAATGTCAGTGGCAGTAGCAGTATAGGAATCAACAGCATCCACACGCACATCCCAACCGGAATTGCGCCAACCGCCGCCATAGATTTTTCCTTTTTCGGAAATCATCTCGGCAACATTACCGCAGACATTAAACAAGCCATAGGTATTCGGGAAATAAGCAGTGACAGGTGCGGTGATATCAGCTGCATCATTCATAGAGCCAATGCCGGCATTCTGATTTTTCACCACTTCAAATTTGTTTAAGTCTTTGCGGAAGGTGATGTTTTCATCGCCTATCACTCGGTAGTTGCACATATACTTCCCATTCAAAATTAATCTATCGCCCCAAGGATATGCAGAGATTTTGGAAGTGCCTCCCGCCGCTTTTCTCCATTCGACTTCTGTAGGCAAACGAAAGAGAACCTTCTTGAACTGCCTTTTCGGATAAGCGTTATATTTTTCGGTCAACCATTTGCAGAACAACACAGCACCATCGTAGGAGATATTCACTACAGGATAATTGTTGTAAGCAGGATGGCGAAAATAATAATCCACATAAGGCTCGTTGTATGCCAATTTGTCGCGCCAATTCAAGGAGTCCACTTGTGCGGTTTTCAAGTCATCCAGTTTATTAGCGGCGTTCAAGTCTTTTTGAAACATACGCCACAGGAAATTGCTGACTTCATATTTCCCTGCATAGAGGTTGTCGGTGATTTTGGCAACAGAACTTTCGATGACTTTCATATCCAAAGATTCTTCTTTTGCTTTCTTCTGCGCTTGGAGAGTAGTTGTCACACATACGATAACCACTACCACTGCGATGCTAATGAGTTTGAACTTTTTCATATCTTTCCATGTTTAATTATAAAACGTTTTTAGCTTTTAAAATATTATTCACTATTAGTTAAAACATATCTGTGGGAAAAATAAATTTCGATACAAAAGTATCAATTAATTTGTATTCTATTTCCTTATTAATGAAATATATTTTTATAATTATTTTTTGGAACCCTGAAACGTGTCTCGTAATAAATACCAAGATCCAAATTCCAAATACCAAGAACCAAGAATTAGCCTCTACGAATTACGAATATTCGAATTACTAATAACGCGCCTAGAAGCTTGTGGCTTGGATGAATGGCTTTGAGTTATTACACGGAGATTCACAGAGCAAATAGAGATACACAGAGATACTTTAACTACTACGAATTACGAATATGCGAATTACTAATAACGCTCCTAGTAGCTTGGGGCTTGGGATTTGGAATTTGGAGCTTGGAGCTTGGGATTCTGTACTCCCGCTCACCGCATCGCTATCGCCGATATCTCCACCCGTGCATCTTTCGGCAGGCGGGCGGCTTGTACTGTTTCGCGGGCGGGGAATTCGCTTTGAAAATACGAACTATATACATCATTCACCGTGGCAAAATCATTCATATCTGCCAGAAAAATAGTGGTCTTCACAATATGGGTGAAATCCATATTCGCTTCCTTCAGCAAAGCAGCAATGTTTTCCATCACTTGACGTGTCATCAGAGCAATATCGCCTTCCACCATGGTTGCAGTGGCAGGGTTGATAGGCACTTGACCTGAAATGAACAACATATTGTTGTTTAAAATCGCTTGACTATAAGGTCCGATAGGCAGCGGTGCGCCGGGTATGCTAATGACTTTTTTCATGATATATATTCTTATTTATATTGATAAATACAAAAATATACATTTTTCTTTAAAAAAAAAGTTTCTATCTAAAAAATTATTACTACTATTGTGAACGATTTCAAAAGTACATAAAATGGCATTAATATTAAATCTTAACAATGTGGTCTCGGTACTTACCATGAAAGACTGCATAGACGTTGTTGAAAAAGCTTTTGCCGAACTCAGCAACGGCACAGCGTATTTGCCCATGCGTATTGGTATCTCTCCTCCTGAAGGTGTGGCGCTTTATATGCCGGCTTACTTAAAAAACATGGATGCCATGGCATGTAAGGTGGTGAGCGTTTATAACGACAACCCATCGAAATTTAAGATTCCGCGCACCATAGGAAAGATAATTTTGCAGGATCCTCATTCGGGCAATATACTTGCCATTATGGATGGTGGTTATATTGCTGCTGTGCGCACGGGCGCCGCCAGTGCTGTTGCAACCAGATTGCTGGCACGCCAACGTGACGAGCAAACTGTTGGGATTTTCGGAGCAGGCATACAAGGCAAAACACAATTGTGGGGCATGTCGGAAGTGGTGAACATTTCGAAAGCATTTATCTATGACGTGTCGCAAGAAGCGGCTGAGAAATATGCCACCAACATGAGTGAGATGTTGAATATACAAGTGGAAGTGGCTATCAAGCCCAATATGTTGACCGAATGTGATATCATTTGCACGGCAACTTCATCCAAGAAACCTTTGTTCGATGGCTATAAAATTAAACCCGGCACCCACATCAACGGCATTGGCAGTCATTCGCCCACGACACGCGAACTTGATACAACGGTTGTGAAACGCTCGAAGTTTGTGGGCGACACCAAAGAAGTATGTTTCAAAGAAGCCGGCGACATCCTCATCCCCATTCAAGAAGGCGCCATAGGTTCCGAACATTTTTATGCCGAACTCGGACAAATCATCACCGGTAAAAAAGCCGGACGCGTTGATGATGAAGAAATCACGATTTTCAAAGCCAACGGCTTGGCTATACAAGACGTGGCAACTGCCAAATTAGTATATGATTTGGCATTGGAGAAAGGTATAGGTACACGGGTAGATATTTAATAAGTATGTCAAATGTGTGCAGTGCTCGACCCCAAAAGTTTTCCATGGAAGGTCCAGAGATTATTAATAGGTTTAGTGATTTTATCTTAATAACGCATAACGTTTCGGGGCTTTGCATCGGCAGGGTTTTAAACTTCCTGCCCTTCTCACCCCGACCATAAAATTAATTAATTTTCCATTCGTTTACTTTTTTTCCTGCGCCCCGACTGATGCAAAACCCTTGTAAGCCACTGTTTATTTCTATTTAGTAATATCAATTTCCTTTTTGGTAAGTCTGATCCATTTTTCATCTTCAGAATAATATTTGTATACTTCCTTGCTCACATATGAGTAACCAGAAAAACAAATACAAATCAATGTTTTTTCATTTCTATTAAAATATTGGGGGAAACAAGGTAAAGAATCACTAAGAAATTTTTCCCTTTTGAATGTACTGTCCGAATTTTGAATATAGTAATCATAAATAGGACCGCTTGCACTAAATTCCTCTTTTTTAAATGCAAAATCTTCTCTGTTGTCAAAATTAAAGTCAGCAACAATCAAATCACCGTAATCCCAATCACAGACTTGCATTCCACCATTATTCCCAGTAATATAGGATCGCGACCTATTACATTGTATATATGAACTGTCAAAAAGAAACATTGTAGTAAACCGGATTGTACAATACGTTTTTAAATTATCCTTACTCTTAACTTTTATCACAACATTACATGAGTCTAAATCGCCTTTGGAGGTCTTTATTTTCTTAATATTAGTAAGATAATTATAAGTTTCAGACAATTCTCTGTGCGAACATGATTGTCCTTGAAGTTTCAGAATACTGAAAATTAGAAACAATATTATAACAATCAACTTATTTGTCATTCTTTTAAATAGTGGCTAACTTCCTTATATATGTTAAAAAGTAACACAAAGCCTCCCAATTTGGCAGGCTTTATGTTACTCATATTTTTTATCATTCGGCAAATTTACGCATTCTTTTTCACCAAATAATAAAATTGTTGAAATAGTTCAACATTGCCCTACGCTTATGGTATCAGCACCAGCAAGGGAGGAGTCCAATGTAAAGTGCCATCGCCATTGGTGGCGATGGGTGCTCCAACAAAATTAACCCAATCACCACTTGTAAATCCGCTTACTTCGAAACTATCGTGAGTGGTGCCGGCGCATGGAACATAATTCGTCATAGTTCCGGGAGTTTCGGTTCCAATATAGGCTAACCAAACAACTGCCATATCATGATCACCTTTTTGATAATATAGCTTAGCTCTTCCCGGTTTTGAACCCGGTTCGGCATTGTAAGGTGGCTTTTCAGCAACACTTTTTTCTTTCGAAGGAGTGTAGCCACCAGATTTTATCTTATTTGGGTCTCCACCACTTTTGCCTGTCACATAACCGGCATCGGATATTAATGCCGCTATCAAAGCGTCATGGGCTAAATCAAGCGCTTCTTTTTCGGTAGTTCCGGGATTAGCATCATAAGCCAGCCAGGCGGCTCTTAAAGTATCTGTTAAAGTGGTAATTTGCGCTGCCAACACAAAAGGCGCCGGAAACGCAGGGTTTGAGGTTAAACATGAAGCTACGAAGTAGCCTCTTTCGATTAATAGTATAATTGTTAATGAAATAAAATCATACAAGGCTCTAGAGGAATACATCTTTTTAAGTTTTAATTGTTAAAGTATTAATTATTAATTTTTTAAATTGTTGTAATTTGTATTTTCCCGAATCTCTTTGTGTAATCTGTAACTCCGTTTGCACAGCTTTTATCTAAAGTTGAAAAGTTCTATTATTTCTTCCGATATTATTTTTTATCGTCCGATATTAATTTTTATCTTCCGACATTAATTTTTATCTTCCGACATTAATTTTTATCTTCCGATATTATTTTTTATCTTC
>CAIOJS010000224.1 GCA_903858655.1 uncultured bacterium
CAAAAAAACCATCTATTAAAAGGGATATACAAGAAACTAATCCTAAAATTATCTCACAGTACGAAAGCCAGTTACTTTTATTTGCTTAACCCGAACTCAGGTTATTATAATCTGGAAGCCGATTGTCTTTTCAACAATGTGCCAAGCGGAACAATATTGGCTTACTGTCATGGCTGCGTTGTACCGGTTAACAAAAAAACTACACCATCCGGACAGGCTCCTTCCGGTTCAGTTTTGGCTAAATCAGCTACGATTATACCTATGAGCAATGCCAAACATTCTGTGTTCGATTTTAACTCCAAAACCAATGTCGTATTTGGCGAATGGCGCTATATTGTGATTCCATAAAACATTTATGAACTCGTAAACCTACCCCATAAAGCAATGCGAACATCTTTAAGAATATGGCAAAAAATTGTTCGCAGTGCTTTAGCTGTAGCTGATAGGGTGCATATTGTTGTTGGTGCGACACCAAATGTGAGACTTGGCGCATCTACAACGAGACTTGGCACATCTACAACGAGACTTGGCGCAACTACAACGAGAGTAGGCGCAACTACAACGAGAGTAGGCGCAACTACAACGAGAGTAGGCGCGAATACAACGAGAGTAGGCGCGAATACAACGAGACTTAGCGCATCTACAACGAGACTTAGCGTATCTACAACGAGACTTGGCGCATTTATGACGAGAGTTGGCGCATTTATGACGAGAGTTGGCGCAAATACAACGAGACTTGGCGCACGAACAGTTGTTGGTGTCGCACGAACAGTTGTAATTGGGGTAAGCCTTTTTTTAGTTTATAAATTCGGATTTATGTTGGAGGAATTAATTTAGGGGAAATTATTTTTTTATTTGGTTTGAATATTATTTGTAATTTTGATGGCTGAAATAGGAAAAGGGGACTGGAGATACATAAAGGCTTGAGAAATTGGAGGAGCTTTATGTTGCTTTAGGACAAATATAATCGGATTAAAGTTCAGTGCCACTTGATTCAAACCTTATGAATATTAATTAATATGAAAAAATATTTAATCTTAATCATCTTAGTATTTAACTTAAATAGCTTTATTAATGCTCAATCTCTAAATTGGGCGTGGGCAAAAAGTTCAGGAGGCATATCCAATGATAAAGGGGAAAGCATTACAACGGATATTAATGGCAATATTTATGTTACAGGATCATTCAAGAGTCCTTCAATTACAATTGGAACAACTGTATTCACCAATGCAGATACTTCAGGGCTTAACTCATGTTTTGATGATTTACTTATTGTGAAATACGATTTGAATGGTAATGTAATATGGGCTCATTGTATGGGTGGGACTCAAAATGATTACGGGGTAGGTATTACAACAGATATTAATGGGAATATTTATGTGGTAGGCTCTTTTTTTAGTTCAGCAATTACATTTGGCAATATTACTTTAACTAGTACAGGTAGTATGAATTTTTTTATCGTTAAATATAATTCGTCAGGTAATGTGATTTGGGCAAAAAGTAGTACTGGCTCCAGTGCCGGTAGAGGTATTTGTGCAGATGTCCATGGAAATATTTATGTTATTGGAGATTTTAATAGTGCAACCATTGCACTTGACAGTGTCGTTTTAACAAGTGTGGGTAGTTTGGATTTATTTCTTGCAAAATATGATACTTTAGGAAACGTAATTTGGGCAAAAAATGCTGGCGGTACTGATGCGGAAATTGGTCAAAGTATTAATGTTAATGCTAATGGGAATATATTTGTTACAGGACAATTTCATAGTCCCTCGGTTAGTTTTGGCAGTTCTACTATAACAAATACCAGTGGAAATAATGGATATGGTGATTTTTATATTGCAAAATATGATTCTATGGGTAATGCACTTTGGGCAAACAGTGCAGGTGGAGGTGGGCAATATGATGACTCAGGTTATGGTATAAGTTCAGATGCTTATGGTAATGTGTATGTAATTGGAGAATTTTGCAGCCCCACAATTACTGTTGGGAGCATTGTATTAAACAATATATCTGGGACAGGTAATAATAATATTTTTCTTGCAAAATATGATTCTTTAGGGAATGTGCTTTGGGCAAACAGTTTAAATTTGAGTCAAAATCGCGGTTTCGGTATAAGTGCTGACACTAGTGGTAATGTTTATGTAATCTCAAATTTTGGAAACACAAATCTATCTTTCGGAAGTACTATTCTTACTAATATGGGCGGTTATGATATATTTATTGCAGAATATAATACGTCAGGGAATGTGCTTTGGGCAACAAGCGTTGGGGGTACATCATGGGATTATGGTAATAGTATATGTATTGATGCTTTAGGTCAGATTTATATAACAGGTTCATTTTTTAATAGCAATATAATTTTTGGGAGCACAGTTTTAACTAATTCTGGTCTTTCAGATATTTGTGTTGCAAAGTTAGCACCAGTAATTACTAATATTAGAGAACAAAATATATGTGAAAAATTATCTGTTTATCCAAACCCTGCAACAAGGCAGTTAACTATATCAAATATTACGAGCAAGACAATAATAAGACTTTATGATATAATTGGTAAATTAATAATTTTGACAGAAATAGAAAACACAACAACATTTGATATAAGTTCACTGACAAACGGTGTTTACACAATTGTAGCGGAGGACAAAAATGGTAGGACATTTAATAAAGTTATAATTACAAAATAGTAATTTCAAAGTTTATTCCACGTTCAGCTTAGACTCTGCCTATTTCACAAATGAACTAATCAACCCGTACGAATTGAGATTAAAGTTGGTTTAAGATTTCCCCCGGTCGGCTTAGGCTATGCCTAAGTCGCATATATTTTTATAGGCTTTGCCTATTTCACAAATGAACACAAATGACCTAATCCCACCCTAAAACTCCCGACTCATCAAACTCTCCGCCACTTCCAACAAAGCTGCTTTGTTCGCTTCGGGCAGATGTATGTTGGCTAAATGCGCCAAGGCTCTTTGGTAATAGATATCCATTTGTTCTTCGGCAACTTCTTTCACATGCAGTTGTTTGTAGATGGCAGAAACTTCGTTTATTTTCGCTTCATCGTCAAAGGTAGCGTTGACAAAATAATAGGTCAATGTGTTCAGGATTTTCCCCTCGGCAAGTTCGTGGGCTTTTAAATATAGGTAGGTTTTTTTCTTGGCAACGATGTCGCCGCCTTTCTTTTTACCAAATTTGCTTTCGTCGCCAAACACATCTAAGATGTCATCCTTCAATTGAAAAGCTATCCCGAGGTCTTCTCCAAACTTATAGATTTCGTGTTGGTCTGCTGCCGATGCATCTGCCACGATAGCGCCTGCAAGCAGTGCAGACCCCGCTAAAACGGCTGTTTTCAGGCGTATCATCTCCAAATATTCGGGTATGGTAACGAGTTCGGAATGCTCATAATTCATATCGAGTTGTTGCCCTTCGCAAACTTCAATGGCAACTTTTGACAGCAAATGTACCAAGGGCTTCAATTGAGCCACATCTGACTCCAATAGAATTTCAAATGCTTTTGCCAACATAGCATCACCGGATAATATTCCAATATTTGGGTTCCATTTTTTATAGACGGTTTCTTTTCCTCTTCGCAACGGAGCAACATCCATGATGTCGTCATGAACTAGTGTAAAATTATGAAATAATTCTAATGCAAGAGCTGCCGGAATTGCCTTTTTAATATCCTCACCAAACATATCACACGCCAACAATGTAAACAAAGGACGAATACGTTTCCCGCCCATTGTCAAAGCATATCTCATGGGTTCATAAAGTTCACGAGGGGATTTGTCGAAATTGATTTCACCTATCTTCTGGTTAATCAAATCTTGAAAGGATTCGGTTTTCTTCATGCTTTATTAATTACTTTTATAGATTCGATTGCAATAACCAGTTCTTCATTGGTGGTTATTGCCATTACTTTTACTTTCGAGTTTTCGCGCGTCAAGAGCATATCCACACCGCAAGTAGTTTGATTCACTTCTGTGTCGAAATCTATGCCCAAAAACTCTAAGCCTTCCATAACACCTTGACGCGTCTGCACTCCATTTTCGCCAATCCCTCCCGTAAAAATAATTAAATCAACACCGCCCATAGCAGCGGCATAAGACCCGATATATTTCTTCACACGATAGTTATACATATCTAACGCCAAACGAGCGCGTTTATTTCCGTTATCTGCCGCTTGCATGATATCTCTCATGTCGCTCGACACCTCTGACAATCCAACCATACCCGATTGTTTATTAATCAAATCGTTGGCTTTGGGCAGACTCAAGTTTTCTTTTTGCATCAAGAACAGCAGTGCGCCATTGTCCAAATCGCCGCAACGTGTGCCCATTATCAAGCCTTCTACGGGAGTCAATCCCATGGAAGTGTCATACGATTTGCCATTTTTTATGGCAGCAATAGATGCACCATTACCCAAATGACAGGTAATAATCTTCATCTTCTCCATGTCAACGTCTAAAATATTACACGCTTTTTGCGCCACAAACCCATGACTCGTGCCATGAAATCCATAGCGACGAATTTTATGTTTTTCATACATCGAATAGGGCAAACCATACAGATACACATGTTCGGGCATCGTTTGATGGAATGCGGTATCGAAAACGCCACATTGCTTCAAATCAGGCAAAAGATTCTGTATGGCATAGATACCTTTCAGGTTGGCAGGGTTGTGAAGTGGAGCCAAATCGGAACATGCTTCCATATTGTCAATAACTTCCTGTGTGATGAGCACGCTTCCGCTGAATTTCTCCCCACCATGCACCACTCTGTGTCCTACGACATCAATTTCGTATTTATCTTTCAACACCCCATGTTCGGGATGCATCAAAGCGTCCAAAATCAAGTTGATGCCTACGGTGTGGTCCTTTACGGGTTGAACCGTTTTGACTTTTTCTTTCCCTTTCGGTTGATGCGTTAACTCGCTATTGTCGTTTCCGACACGTTCGAGTAAACCTTTCGCAAGCACATCGTTGTTTTCAGCCATATTGATGAGCTGATATTTGATGGATGAGCTTCCGCAATTTAAAACTAAGACTTTCATTTTTTTATATTTAATATTATAATTCCATTTTTGATTATTCGCCCGCTTGGCAAGCTGTGATAGCAACCAAGTTCACGATGTCCATCACCGAACATCCTCTTGACAAATCGTTGATAGGTGCACCTAATCCTTGTAAAATAGGACCGATTGCTTCGGCATCGCCCAAACGTTCCACGAGTTTATACCCGATATTGCCCGATTGCAAATCAGGAAACACCAACACATTGGCTAATCCTGCCACAGCCGAACCCGGTGATTTCTTTTGCCCGACGGCTTCAATGAGTGCAGCATCCGCTTGCATTTCGCCATCGAAGTTCATCTCCGGACGCATGGCTTTTGCCAAAGCGGTTGCTTTGATAACCTTATCGGCGAATTCATGCGTCGCCGAACCCTTGGTTGAAAAAGACAATAAGGCAACGCGTGGAACTTTAATTCCGGCAATCAGTCGGGCTGTATCGCCGGTACAAACAGCGATTTGAGCAAGTTCTTCCGCCGTTGGATTGGGTGTAATGGCTACATCCGCAAAGATAAAAACGCCATTATCGCCTAGATTGGTTTTTTTGGTAACCATCACCATCGCACCGGAAACAACCGAAATGCCGGGAGCCGTTTTCACTATTTGCAAAGCAGGACGAACAGTGTCGGCAGTAGTATGCTCTGCACCACTCACTTCCCCATCAGCATCGCCCATATAGATCATCATCGGTCCATAATAAATATCCTGTTCAATCAGTTTCAAAGCATCGTCGTAAGAAATGCCTTTGCTCTTTCTGATTTCCATTAATTTTTGGATATAAAGTTCTTTTTTGGAAGCATTTTTGGGGTCAATAATTTCTGCTTTGGACAAATCTAAGCCAAATTTTTTCTCTAATTGATGAATCTCATCAATATTTCCCAATAAAATTAGTTGTGCCAAGTTTTGTTTTAAAATAATATCGGCGGCTTTTAAGGTGCGTTCTGACGTTCCTTCGGGCAATACAATTCTCTTATTAAGGCTTTTAGCATTTTCGGATATTTTTTCAAGTAGATTCATTTTTATAAATTGTTTAGGTGATTTTTATTAAATTAAATTTTACCACAAAAGAAAATAATTTATTGATACGAAACGTATTTTTCTTAAAATTTTTTTTCATAAAGATATTAGCGTCGTTTTTTGGAGATTTTGACTAATTTTGTACCCACAATGTATTCCGACAGCCTGACATATAATCATAGTTTATTACCGCCTGAAAAGAGCAGTTTGTTTAAGACATTAATTCAGGTACAGGATGAAATTTCCATTGGAAGCAAAACGTATATCCTTGGGAATGCAAAAGACAAATTTGTTGGAACACCTATTGTGCAAAAATCTTTTGTAAAGGATAAAGCCTACTGCACTTCAATTTTTGAAAATAATAATATGACGAACATAAGTTGGAGTTCGAAACTATTGCCTCAAAAACACATTGATTGGATATTTTTTACCTTACTTTTTTGTCTTTTATCCATTGTCATTATTAATTTCACAAATCGGAAAAGAGTAGCAGCTTTGGTCAAATCATTCATGGTGCCGCATTTCACCAACCAATTAATTCGCGAAGGCAGCATACAAAAAGAGTTTTTCACATACCCAATGCTATTGATTTATTTTATTTCAATCGGATTGTTGGCGTTTCATTTTTTGATACACTTTCTTAAATTTGAACCTAGTCTATTAAATGGAGCTAAAATCCTTGGTATTGTGTCTGTTTTTTATATGGCAATATATTTATTTTCCGTCATTTTAGGCTTTGTTTTTAAAACAAAGAAAGAAACCTTTGAATATAACACCAACACCTTTATTTTTTCGATAGTCACAGGCATGTTTTTAGTGCCGATGGTCTTTTTAATTTATTATTTTAATGCTTCGCTATCAAGTGTTTTTCTGTATATTACTTTAATAATCATGATGCTAATTTCAGTGTATTGTTCTTTCCGAGGATTTTTGATAGGATTAAATTCTGAACGTTATCATTTGTATTATTTATTTTTGTACCTTTGCACTGTCGAAGTTTTACCACTTTTGATTTCCGTTAAGTTATTGATGATGTATTATTTGTCAAGATTTTAACTCTCATGATTTATTGATTTATTTAAAAAAAACCAAATGCCTTGAAGGTTAAAAATGTAATAATATCGCAACCGCAACCACAAAACTACGAAAAATCTCCGTATTTTGATTTGTCAAAAAAACATGGTCTGAACATTTGTTTTAAGAAATTTATTAAAATAGATCCTGTTTTAGCCCAAGAATTTCGCAGGTCGAGAATTAATATTCTTGATTATACAGCTATTATTTTTACTTGCAATAATGCTGTAGATCATTTTTTTCGATTATGCAAAGAAATGCGTATTATGGTGCCTGAAACTATCAAGTATTTTTGTGTTTCTGAAAAAACAGCTTTCTATTTACAGAAATATGTGCTTTTTCGAAAAAGAAAGATTTTTCATGGCAAAGAAAATTCTGAAGAGCTAATTAGTATTATTAAAAAGCATTTAGAAGAGAAGTTTCTTATGCCCTGTACTGAAGGTCATAAACAAGAAATTGTCAACATGTTTAGCACAAACAAGATTCCTGTTCGTAAAGCTATCATTTATAAAACTATTTCTGATTCTAAAATTAAAGAAACGATTAACCTAAACACCGTAGATATGTTTGTGTTCTTTAGTCCCTTTGGAATAAAATCTTTGTTTGATAATTTTCCTGACTTTAAACAAAATGGAACGTTTATAGCTGCTTGGGGAAAAACCACACAGAAAGCTGCTAAAGAAGCTGGGTTAACTGTTAATATAATGGGACCTACAAGTACAATAAGTTCCATGCCAACTGCCATTGATGCTTTTTTGGCGAAGTTGAAAAAATAATTTTGTAACAGATATGCCAAAATTCTGCAAAGAAGAACGCTTGTGCAGTAGAAAAGTTATTAGCCATTTGCTCAAAAGTGGTGTGACTTTTTTTAATCATCCTTTTACAGTGAAATGGATTGAAATTCCCTTGCCACAAAACTTTCCAGTACAAATGCTGACCGCTGTACCAAAAAGAAATTTCAAGAAAGCTGTTGACCGCAACAGGATAAAGCGATTGACAAAAGAAGCTTATCGGACTCAGAAAGATTTTTTATTGGATAGATTGGATAAGAAAAACAAAGCTTTGGCGTTAATGCTGATATATTCCGGTAAGAAAATTATGAGTCAGCAAGAAACCTCTTTAAAAATAAACATAATCCTTCAACAATTGTCAAAGTCTATATGAAGAAATTCTTGGAATATATATTCATTGGTATCATCAAGTTGTATCAATATACGCTTTCCCCTTTTCTTATGTCTTCGTGTAGATATACGCCTTCCTGTTCAGTCTATGGAGTTGAAGCCATTAAAAAACATGGTCCTTTTAAAGGCGGTTGGTTGACTATTAAACGGGTTTTGTCTTGCAATCCTTGGGGTGGTAATGGTTACGACCCTGTTCCTTAATAAATATATGTAATGAAAAAAATAAAAATCTTTTTAGCACTGTTGTGCTTTTTATCCTTAGCAACATTTGCTCAAGAAAATCCAAAACAAAACGATTTTGAAATCTCAAAAAACTTGGATGTTTTTGTTACGGTCTATAAACAATTGAACGATACTTATGTTGACAATGTGAATCCGGGGAAACTTGTTAAAACGGCTATTGATGCGATGCTCGAAAGTCTCGATCCTTATACAGTCTATATACCGGAGTCGCAAATTGAAGATTATAGATTTATGACCACCGGACAATATGGTGGCGTGGGAGCTATGATATACAAAAGGGGCAATTACGTTTATATTTCGGAACCCTACAAAGATGCGCCTGCAGATAAAGCCGGATTGAAAGCTGGAGATAAAATAGTGGAAATTGATGGAAAATCTGCCAAGAACAAAACAATTGATGATGTTAGCACAGCACTGAAAGGACAACCAGGCACTAATGTTAAGCTGCTTATTGAACGGGATTCTACTCAAAAACCATTTGAAAAAGAATTGACACGGGAAGAAATTAAAGTGGATAATGTTCCTTATTATGGTATGGTTTCTGACAATGTGGGGTATATAAACCTAAGCGAATTCAAACAAAATGCAGCGAAAGAAGTTCGAGATGCTTTTGAAAAATTAAATGCAAACAAATCACTCAAGGGCATTATTTTGGATTTAAGAGGTAACGGTGGCGGATTGCTTAACGAAGCGGTAAATATCGTGAACATTTTTGTGGACAAAGGACAGTTGGTTTGTAGTACTAAAGGCAAAATTAAAGACAAAAACAATTTTCACAAAACTCAAATCCCTGCTATTGACATCAAGATTCCTTTGGTAGTTTTGGTGGATGACAATTCTGCTTCTGCTTCGGAGATTGTTACAGGCGCAATCCAAGATCTCGACAGAGGGGTGATTATTGGTCAACGAACATTTGGAAAAGGCTTGGTGCAGAACATTGTTCCTCTTTCGTATAATTCTCAAATGAAGATAACCATAGCAAAATACTATATCCCAAGTGGGCGTTGTGTTCAGGCGATAGATTATTTTCACAAAGATAGTGAAGGAAAATCGCTGAAGGTGCCCGATTCGTTGCTGAAACCTTTCAAGACAAGTAGAGGCAGAACGGTTTTTGAAGGTCGGGGTATTGATCCCGATATCATCATGGAACTCCCCGAATTTAAAAACATTACGGAAGCACTCATAAGTAAGAATATTATTTTTGATTTTGCTGTTACCTATAATCGCAAGCACCCTACCATAGATTCTGTTTCCAGATTTGAAGTTACCAATGACATATATGATGAGTTTGTTGCCTTTTTGAAGAATAAAGATTATTCCTACGTCACTGAAAGCGAATCAGCGCTCAACGATTTTAAAAAAAATGCTGAAACGGAGAAATATTTTGATGCGGTAAAAGCCCAATATGATGCTTTGCATGAAAAAATCCTTTCTCAAAAGAATAATGACCTTGTGGATAACAAAAAGGAAATTATGCAAGTGGTGAAATTGTATTTGGTTCCTTTATATTATTATCAACATGGGCGCATAGAAGCTTCCCTGAAAGATGATTTGGAAGTAAAAAAAGCCATCGAAGTCATAAACAATGCTGCTACCTATAACTCCATTCTCGATGGCAGCTTGATTATAAAAGAAGGCAAGAAATAAGCCTCAGATATTCAAACAGAAATCGCGAATTCTCCGTCTTCAACGTAATAATTTCGTTGGTTTTGAGTTTGTATGTTTGTTTCAAATATGCCGCTATTAAAAGAAGAATATCACAAAGCAATTTATGTTTTAGGTTTGTTAGGTTTAGCCGTTACAGTAACGATGTCGGCGTACATAATGAGTCTTGCACAGTTTTTGTTGATGCTCAATTGGTTTGCTGAAGGCAATATCAAACAAAAATTCAAAAGCTTCTTTCAAAATAAAGCTGCCCTTGCTTCCTTGGGCATTTATCTGCTTCATATTCTAGGCTTGCTTTATACATCAAATTTCACCTTTGCCTTTGCCGACCTACGCATTAAACTTCCTTTTTTGGGATTGCCTGTTATATTAGCAACAAGTCCGCTCCTCAACCGAAAAACCATACAGTATATCTTGTTAACGCATGTGGCAGCTTCCTTTGCTTCGAGCATAGTGAGCATGAGTGTTTTCTATACGCAACATCTAACGGATATGCGTGCGGCTTCAGTCTTTATTTCTCACATTCGCTTTTCGCTGAATATCTGCTTGGACATCTTCATTCTGTTATATTTTGTTTTCAGCAAAAACAGTTTCAACCGATGGATTAAAGCCGTTTTCGGATTGCTTACAGTGTGGTTTGTCTATTTTATGTTGTTTATGGAATCGTTCACGGGCATCATCATTTTCCTGATTGCATCTGCCATATTGTTGATAGTGCTTATCATGAGAAAGACAAAAACTGTATATCGAATAGCTTTTATTTCATTTTTGATGATAGGCGCTCTGAGTTTGTTTATCTATTTCAGAGGACTGTTAGCCGAGTTTCATAACATCAAACCCATTGATGTTGCTACCTTGGCAGATACTACGGCGCATGGAAATCGTTATGTGCACGACATCCATAATAAAATCACCGACAATGGCAATTACACCTGGATTTATTTGTGCGAAGAAGAACTTGCCGATGCCTGGAACAAACGAAGTCTCATAAAATATGACAGCGTGGATCGCGAACACCAACGGATGAAATATACGCTGGTGCGCTATTTGACATCCAAAGGACTCCGAAAAGATAGGGACGGTGTGAATGCTTTATCTGACCAAGAAATCAACTATATCGAAAGCGGAGTGGCGAATGTAAACTATATCAAAAAAGGAAGTTTCGAAAATCGCATCAAGAATACCATTTGGGAGTTTGAAAATTATAAACTCACCCACGACCCGCGTGGTCGTTCGATGATACAACGATTTGAGTTGTGGAGAAATTCTTTACTTCTGATACAAAAACATCTGCTGTTTGGTGTAGGCACAGGCGATCCCTTTGATGTTTTCACAGCCGAATTGGTCAACAATCATTCTTTGTTGAAAGATGCTCGGCTACGGTCGCACAATCAATATTTCACCATCACCATCACGTTTGGCATTCTAGGCTTGGCAGTGTTCTTGTTCTGTTTGATTTATCCCGGCATCAAATTGCGAAAGTATTCGTATTTTCTCTTCCTGTCTTTTTTCCTGATAGCGATGTTGTCTATGCTAACCGAAGACACCATTGAATCGCAAGCGGGCGCCACCTTCTTTGCTTTTTTCTTTTGCTTCTTTCTTTTTGTAGATAAAAATGAAATATCTGAATAAATAGATGTAATTTTGTATGCACTATTCCACGATTACCAAAACATCATGAAACAGCTATCCATCAACATACATTATACAGAATACGCCTCAACCGACGAACTGAATGAAGCAGATCGCCTGCTGTTGCTCAAAGCGGAAGAAGCAGTGCAATCGGCGTATGCACCCTATTCAGGATTTATGGTCGGGGCTGCCGTGTTGCTCGACAACAACAGCATCGTCACAGGCAACAATCAGGAAAACGCTGCCTATCCTTCAGGATTATGCGCCGAACGTGTTGCCTTGTATGCTGCATCGGCGCACTATCCCGACATGCCTTTCAAGGCAATTGCCATCACGGCAAAAGCAAAAACATTTACCATAGCTTCACCCGTGTCGCCATGCGGTGCTTGCCGTCAAGTGATGGCAGAATATGAGAATCGGGCTAAAACCCCATTAAAAATCATCCTGAGAGGCGAGACAGGCAGCGTGATTGTATTCGAAAACGTTTCGCAACTGCTGCCGTTTGTTTTCACATCCGAACAACTCAATCCGTAGAAAAGCTATCTGCGGATCTTTCGGCTATGTATATTTTATATCGTTTTAATCCGCAATAATAAGTTTGTCGGTCATTATCGTTTTGCCGCCTTCCTCCATGCGGATGAAATACATGCCTGCATCTAAATTGTCGCGATGAAGCGTTATTTCCGTTCCTGATACACTCGTTATCCTTTTAATTTCTTGTCCAAATACATTGTAAATAATCACGAGAGCATTGTTGAAAGATGTACTTGATTTCAGAGTAGTTTCCGTAGAAAAAGGATTGGGAGCTATTGTTACTATAGGCGATACAACAGGGTTTTCATCTACGCCGGTATAAGGCGACACGTATGTTTTGAACACCATATCGAAACCTGTGGCAGAAGTGCCTGAAGGGTCGGTTATGCGCATTTCTCCGCCTGCGTAGGTGCCCGGGTTTTGTATTTGCACGCCATAAGGATCGGGCAAACCACCGCCCTGCGTAGGGATGAACTGAAAGGTGTAAACACTGCCCTGCACTACTGGCACTGATACGGTGAACGAAAAGAAGAAATTGCCTGTGCCTGTCACCGTCACCGGTTGATTATACAACACGGATCCGCCTGTGCCCGAACCCGAAAACACTTTAAAAGTGCCTGTGCCAGTCATGGCATTAAAGAACCCTACATCTATCTTGCAGAGATTGCCCGTAGCGCCTGCCGTAAAATCTTGCCATTCGGAATATTGACTCAAATTGCGCGCACTCATGCCGCCATTATAATTCAGTTGACTTTGATCCACAGTGGTGCATTGTGCTTGCAACAAGTCGGTCTTCAACATAAAAACAACAAGCATCACGCCCATAAATAGCACGCTGCTTTTCCAAAGATTTTTCTGTAGGTTCATCATAATTTTGTCAGTGTTTCGAGTGCTGACGCCGCACTTTTTAAAGGATATATGTGGTTCGAAATTATTTTCTGGAGTTTGTTACTTCTTCTTTTTCGATTTGCCTGCTATGTAGGTGATAAATTTGACGCCATCTTGCGACATCTCAAATTTAGTATCAACAGTTTTTGGGTCAACAAAGGTATAAGTGAGACGCAGCAGGAGGGTTGCCGGGAACTTTTCGCTCGTGAAGATGATGGTTTTGTCCGAATAGGTTATCGTATAATTTATTACATGATTCTCATTATCAAAATAAATAGCTTTGGAGGCATTGCCCAATGTGTCTAAATAAATCACCATCAAATCATCATGAATCAGGCGGGGTTTTTTATCCGTGCCTTTGAATTCGGAATGGCTTTTGCGCACAATAACTTTTTTGTTCAAATCATATTTAAACGAAAAAGAACCGCCACCAACGCCCACATTGCCACCGCCTTCGCCCACCCATTTGCCTATCAACCAATCGAATTTGTCCCAAGAGGTGGTTTGCTGACCGAAGCCGAGGGCGCAGCCGCAAAGGAGAAGCAGGGAGCATAGAAGTATCTTTTTCATAGTTTTTTCAAATATTTTGACAGCACAAATGTACAAATTATTTCAATCGGAGCTAAAACTTTATGATTTATTTAAACATATACTTGTAGGCATTGAAATGTTGGATGCTTTACGTTGCAATTTTGCATCGCATAAATAGAAAATTTTTATTCACGTTAAAGATGTCATTTCTTTAGTAACGCACGAAAGTTGATTAGGTGATTGAAATAAATAGAAGTAGAGTGATATTGGAG
>CAIOJS010000225.1 GCA_903858655.1 uncultured bacterium
GAACATCCTATCAGGTATTTTGACCATACCCAAACACAGTTTATTGATGTGGGTAAGCCAGAAAGAGTAAAGTGTTGTCTTCATCCACAGGTGTGAAAGAAATTATGATGAGAAGCTTTTTGGTTAGATAGTTTTGCCACAAGTTGGGGAATATAAATTTCAAATGCTGCTGATTGGGCAGGGGTTCGGGCATTTCGTTTGGCTTTAGTGGTTTCTGACCGTTGTCAAGTTCATTCTTTATATAGATGTTGAAGCCTTTATCGGTCATGACGGTGTTGGGTCCGTTGATGATGGTTCTGTTTCCTTTGCCGATGGTGGTGCGATGCACAAAGGGCAGGTGCAACACATCCAATTGGTTCTCGATGCAGCGCGTGTAGTGCATCTGCCAATGATTTTCGAAACCCGCATAATGCATCTTCACATCAATATTATCAAAAAAAGGAATCTCAGGAAGCTGTTCTTTTTGATTGCCCCAAAATATC
This sequence comes from uncultured bacterium, assembly GCA_903858655.1. Classification (GTDB taxonomy): domain Bacteria; phylum Bacteroidota; class Bacteroidia; order Bacteroidales; family CAIWKO01; genus CAIWKO01. Next base: position 483 of record CAIOJS010000225.1, read on the forward strand.
CAAATGAATCCATGCTTCTCTTGCGTGGTGTAAGCTTTTTGGAAAAATGTTTCGGGGATATTGGCATTCTTTCCGTTTGCCGGAATCAACTGACAGCTTCCATTGCTGCTGAATTCGATACCATGAAACGGACATTGGATATGATTGTCCTTCACAAAGCCCTGCGACAAGGAGGCTCCCCGATGACAACATTTATCGGATATGCATCCAACAGTGTTATCCGTATTGCGCCATAAGACAAGCTTTTCGCTCAATCTTTTTACGCCCACCACAGCTCCTTTTTTGAGCTTTCGAGCATCATAAATCACATACCATTGATTCTTTATCATAAGATTTTTCTTTTTTCTTTCTCCAAAACGAATCAAAAGTACTAATTTTACGCCAAAATTTGACTTATGAAAAAATATTTAATTTTAGTTGCAGCAGTTTTTTTGCTCTCTTCATGTTCGAATCGCCCGAACGACAAAGGCGAATATGTGATTAAACCCGGCAATAGCACCAAGGAATTGCATGTGAAATATACCGCAGATGGCAATATCGAATATATTCAAGAATATAAAGACGGCAAACCCGATGGGATGTTGATGAATTATCATAAAAAGAACCCGAAGAATATTTCGTTTATCGAAAACGATAAAAACCAAGGTTGCGGAGTGGTGTTTCACAATAACGGCAACGTGAATAATTTTGGTCAGTATGTGGATGGGCAAAAGACGGGTTGGTTTTATGTGTTCAACAATGACGAAATCATGACGGGAAAGCGCGAGTATCTCAAAGTGGAGGGTAAGGAATTTTTGAACCAATGGATAGAGTATGCCTCCGACGGAAGTATCAATCAAAAGGAAAGCAATTATATAAAGGTATCGCCTGCGGCAGAACAAATCAAACAGGGAGAGGACTTCGTGATGAATGTGAGTTTGGAGGCAGCTTATTTTAAGGCTTACATGATTATAGTGGTGGGTCCTTTTGATGCGAATTATGCTTTGCCTGCCAATGCTAAATGCGATACGGTGAAAGCGGTGAATTTTGTGGCTACATATAAAACCAAGACATATAATAAAGGTAAGAACACACTTCGCGGCATGGTGCAAGACCTGCGACCCGACGAAAAAGATCCTAAGAAAATCAACGTGAGGAAGATTTATTTCTCACAAGAATTTAAAGTGGAATAACGGGTAGGATGTAAAGGGTATAGGGTAAAAGGTAAAGGGTAAAGGGTAAAGTGTAAAAAGGTAATTGGTAGGAGGGAAACTGTTGCTTTATTGCTTGGCTTCTTTTCGTTGTTGTTTCACCCAATCTTTGAATGCGGCAAGGATTTTGTCGCAGACGTCTTCGGGTTTGGCGCCGGTGGTATCCACCACGACGTCGTAGTTGCTGAAATCGGAGTAATCCACTTCATAGAAACGTTTGAAACGCTCCAATTCGCTTTTACGACGAGCTATAATTTGATTTCGGGCTTCGGCGATGTCGTGATAGTTTTCGCTAGTGCGTTGGTCGAAAAAAATGCGGTGGGCAGCTTCTTCCACATCCACGGTCAAGTAAACTTTGAATGATTTTGGTGCGAAATGCCATGCCAATCGCGAATCAAAAATCAAGGATTCTCTGGCTTCTTGCAAATCGGTGACACGTTGGTCAATTTCTTCGTCAATTTCGGGATGGGTTTGGGTGTATTCGTTGAGTTCGAGGGTTGACATGCCGTATTTGGTGGCTATCTCGCGTTGGATGAAACCCGTGGAAACGATTCTAAAGCCAAGCTTTTCGGCGAGGAGGCGACTCAAATGGCTTTTTCCGCTGCCGAGATCACCTGTGAGGGATATTTTGTGATAGGTTTTCATATCTATTTTTAACGCTGCGAAATTACGATTTATTTTTTCAATGAAGAATTAAAAATGAAAAATGAAGAGATAGAGGGATTGTTGAAGGCTTAAATGGGTGGTGGTTGAATGGTTTTATTGTTGGATAATTGAATTGTTTTTTGTTGTTATTTAGATTTGGTTGAGTTTATTCCACTTTCTATAACTTGAATTTCGCTTTGCAATCTTTACAATAAAAGGTGGTTTTCATATTCGCGAAAGGTACAAATGCCAATAGCATCATAAGAACCGCTAGTATTTTGCCAAATTTCCCATCTCTCAAACGTACGCTAATGTTTTTTGAATGACATACAGGACATTTGTTTTCTTCAAAATAGCCCATACTTTTGATGACTTCCAAAGCCTGTTGGCTATCTTTTTCATCTATCATCACTTCAATCCCTAAGGTTGCCATATAGGGATATCCCAAATTCGTGGCATTTACATTGGTCAAATAACTTTCCACACCTGCATTCTCTAATAGATTTTTCACATGGGTGGCTTCTATTTCGGTATTGCAGGTTATCAGGTTGATAATTGCCATAGCTGAAGGTGATTTGGTTAAATTGTTGAAAGGTTAAATTGTTGTTTTATGGAGTTTAAGCATAAGCTATAAAGATATAAAAGCCGAAGACTCACGCCTTCGCCTCTCGATATCTATGGTTTTGTTTCGTTCTATTCAATTACGATTTTCTCACTAAAATTATTTTCTTTATCAGCATATCTCACAAAATAAATTCCTTTAAGTAAATTTGAAATATCTATCGTTGAGGGTATCTGATTTTTAATGGTGGTGGAGTACATCTTTTGACCAAGTGTGTTATAGATTTCAATTTTGCTGTTCAATTGTGCCGGCGATGCATCACTAAATTGCAGGGTGAATTGTCCATTGTTTGGGTTTGGATAGATCGTGAAGTTGGCTTTCTCGCTTTGTTCCCTAATGCCGAAATGAGTAATATCTATTTCGATTAAATTGGTAAATTCAGGTGTGCTTCCATTTGCAATGGTGAAATCAAGTTTTTTGGTGAAGGCGCTAGTGGTTGGGTTAAATTGAAACAAGATACCTTTAGAATTAGTACCGCCTAAGGATGTCATACCATACATATTGCCATCCGAAGCTTGCATAAAACTTCCGAAAGGATAGCTTCCATTGGTGGCTGCGTCGAAATTAAACAGTTTGGTGTAAGCCACCAAATTCAAATCCCATTTAAAAATGGCGCCCATGCTGGAGTTGCCGCCGGCAAAAGTCATTCCATACAAAAAACCGTTGGTGGCTTGTATCAGGGAGCCTTTGGGGTCGTTGCCCATCTGGTCGTTATCAAAGTCACGCAATTTGGTAAACACGGAAGTGGCAGTGTTGAAATTAAACAACACACCATAATCATAATTACCGCCATGATAAGTCATGCCATAGAGTTTTCCGTCTGTAGCTTGCATCAGCGAGCCATAAGGGAAATCCCCGGTAGCTGTGCCTGTGAAGTCAAGTTTTTTGGTCAAGGTGTTGGTGGCAATGGTATATTGAAACAGGGTGCCGTAGTCGGTGGTTCCGCCTTTCCAAGTCAAACCATAGAGTTTGCCATCGGTGGCTTGTATGAGCGCACCCATAGGACAACCTCCATTGGTAGCACCTGCAAAATCAACCAATTTAGTGAAGGTGGAGGTTTGTAAGTTGTATTTGAACAGAACGCCAAGGTCGTTGGTGCCACCTTTTTCGGTCATGCCATACAAATTGCCGTCCGATGCCTGCAACAAACTTCCATCGGGGTCGGCACCATTGGAGATACCCGCAAAGTCTATTAACTTGGTATAAACGTAGGTGACAGGATTAAATTTAAACAATACACCCATGCTATTTACGCCGCCATATTGCGTCATGCCATACAAATATCCGTCGTTTGCCTGTATCAACGAGCCTTCGGGCGTTATGCCGGTGGCTTGCGCAAAGCTATACACCACGCTTTGATTGCCGCAGATGCTATCGGTTTTAAAGATGCAACCTGCATCGTTGGTGCCGCCCTGCATGGTGACTCCCCACAGTTGTTTTTGAGCAAAAAGATTGCTACTCATCAGTAATCCAATTACAAAAATTGTTACTGCTGTTTTTAATAGTGTAAATTGTTTTTTCATAATTTGTTTTTTTTAAATAAATAAAAAGGATAATTGTTTAATGAAAACAGGTTGAATACGTTTTTAAATATCTTGTGGGAGGTAACTATTCGGCAAAGTTAAAAAAAAAATTAATTCGCATACATATTAAGTGTATTTATTTTTAATGAAATGAATTTTGGAGATTAAATGCTTCATATCTTCATCATGGGAAGATGGTTGAATTGTTCTATTGTTAAATTGTTGGATGGTTGAATTGTTGAATGGTTCGATGGTTAAATTGTTTTATTGTTCTATTGTTAAATGCTTATCATTGGAAAGTACTTATTTCTCTTTTCAAAGATATTATTTGCTAAAATAATGAACTTCACCCTCAACGAAACCCTTAATAATATTGATTTTTACAACTTAATTGATAATCTTAAATCGCACACAAATTTTATATTTTAGCCGGAGGTTTCCCAGGCTTATATCCGTCCCGCCACAATCTCCTGCTCGCATAACCTCGCGTTTCGAGCTGTTATCTATTTTCACAGCATCATAATCATAAGAAGAAACATCTTCCTTAATAAGGATGGGATTGCCAACTTTCTTTTTCACCACAGCTAACAAAATCTCCGCTTTGTCTTTCGCATCTTGCATCGCAATAGCATAAAGTTCTTTTTTATATTTTTCAATCAGGGTGTTTTTCAACTCATCTATGCTGAATTTCGCTACATTTAGCGACTTCAAACGGCTATATAATAACATGAGCTTTTGCATGTCCGTCATCTTAAGTAAATAATATTTAGAATCATACATATCCACTGATTTTTTTTTATATACTCTATCTTGCCCAAAATTGTCGAACTTCAAATCTTTTTGGTTAATCTCCAATTCTTTCAACATATTGAGCAAGGAATCTTCTTGCTGGGCTATGGGCGTTGATTCTTTCGTTTCCGAGTTATACTCTGATAATTCAAAACTAACGATAATATTATCGGGAGAGATTTCTTTTTCGGCATAACCATTCACCTCGATGTAGGCAGCCGTGTCATTTTGCGCGTTTACGTTGGTGAAAATGAAAACGCTAATAATTAATGTAATCCATATCTTTTTCATACTCTTATTCTTTATAAATAAATATTTTTAAATTTCCTTCGTCAAATCTTTCAACAAAAGTAATCATTTTTCTTTTCAAAAATATTATTTAAAACAAAAAAAAAGAAAAC
>CAIOJS010000226.1 GCA_903858655.1 uncultured bacterium
TGTACTACCAAATTTCTGGTATATATAAAACGAGTTATTTTTAGTACTACCAAATTTCCGGTATATAGCAAACGTGATGATTATAGTATTACCAAATTTCTGGTATATATAAAACGTGATGATTATAGTACTACCAAATTTTTGGTATAGTGCAAAACACTTTTTTTTGTATTAATGTTTACTTTGTGGAGAAAAAAACAAATGAGATTGGGGTCAAAAATTTATAGTTCTAAATCAAAAACCAATCTTTCTGTTTAGTGTCTTTGATTCCTAGTGTTTTATTGCCTTAGTGCAACAATCATAAGCGCTTTAGGCACTTTAAATACTTTAGACACTCCAAGTACTTTAGGCACTTGAAGTACTTTAGGCACTCCAAGTACTTTAGTCACTTCCTCAATGCGTATCCAAATTGTGCAGCATATAAATCAAATGCTCCAACACTTTATTGATTTCGGTCATATATTCCTCCACAGCTTTCACACTGCCGGGCAAGCAAAATACTAAAGTGTTTCCTATCACTCCGGCAATCGAGCGGCTTATCAGTGCATTGGGTTTTTCTTGTCCATACTTCATGCGAATCATATCCATAATGCCCGGAATTTCTTTTTCCAATAGAGGTTTCACCACATCGGGCGTAAAGTCTTTCGGACCGATTCCTGTGCCGCCCGTTGTTATAACGATATCATAGTTATTAGCTGAGGCGTTTATCAGTTCTTCAAGCATTTTCGGATCATCAGGGATTAATGTTTTCTCAATTTGATGTTTCCGTCTCTTCGAATCGAAATACAATTCAGTCATCTCTTGAATGCGTTGTCCACTTCTGTCGGGATAGATGCCTTTGCTAGCGCGATCACTTAGTGTGATGATATGCACCTTAAAAACTTTAGGCAGATAGGTTCCCTGAACGCCCGATGCAATGATTCCGCCTTGAATCACGCGGCAAAAAATACCCTCTTTTGGCATCACACAGTTGCCTACTTCGCGAAAAATAGCGCAATTGTCTCCATGACATTTTTTGCCGATTTGTGTTACTTCTAGAACAACATCATCAATTTCAAAAGTGTCGAGGGGTGCGGTGTTGATCAGGTTCATGCCTGTGATGGTGAGGTTCTCAGCAAACTCGCCGGGTTTAATGACGCGATTGGCTTGTTGCGCAAATTTTGCAATGCTTTCCGTTGAGAGCATACTCACCTGCCGATGCCAATCACCGGCATGCGCATCATGTTCAACGCCATTTTCATTAATAGTAATATGAGGAACAGCAAGCTTTACGGTTCCTTTTTTCTCGGAAATATTTACCGAATCAATTGTAATTGTTATCATGCTTTGTAGTGAATTCTTTAATGATTGATTTTAAAATGTATTGAAAAGCAGGCATATCTCCTTTGGGTTCTTTCTTCTTACCCAAACGAACCGCCACCATATTTTGTGATGGAATAACAAATATAAATTGTCCTAAAATGCCTTGTGCATAATAGATTTTCTCTCCATTTATATCTGTCAACCACCATGAATAGCCATAGCAATCGGATTTTATGCCTTCTTCATCTTGCAAGTTGGCAGGCTTGATGGATTCCTTCACATAGTGTTCGGAAACGATTTGATGATTGTTAAAGTATCCATGATGTAAAAATAAAGTCCCGAGGCGCGAAAAATCGAGGGCATTTGAATTGAAACAACAGTACGCTTTTTCCATGCCGTTTTTTCTATCCAAACTCCAAGTCGCATCGTTTTTTGCCCCTAAGGGTTTCCAAAGTTTCTCCGAAGCATATTCGCTCAAGGTTTTTCCGCTAACTTTCTCGAGGATATAAGCCAACACAAGATGATTGCAACTCTGATAATTGAATTCCTTTCCGGGAGTTTCTATGACCTGTAAATGTAGCAGCAAATCTTGCAAATTACTCCCATAATATGCTTTTGTGGTGGCTGAAAACAAACTAGCATAACTCTCATCATAATCAAAACCGGCACTCATGGTGAGCAAATGTTTTATGGTGAGTGTGGCATTTAATCCTCTATTATACTCGGGGATAAAATCAGCCACTTTCTGATCCACACTTTTTATCTTATCTTCATCTATGGCAATCCCTATCAAAATACTTACAATAGTTTTCGACACAGAAAATGAACTCGAATACGAGTCCTGCCCATAAGCATCCCAATATTCTTCATAACATACGGAATCATTTCTTAAGACAAGAAAAGCTGTAGTTTGTATTTGAATCAAATAGTCACGGAATTCTTTAGATAAATGGGTTTTATTATAAGCAATAGCATCAGGAATAGGAATGTAGGTGCCTGCTTTCACGGTCCTGTTTTCAAAGTGTTTGTAATCGTCAATGCCGGCATATTGATAAATTAATGCCTTATACATATAGCTATTCCCTGTGACAACAATGAAGATGTTTATCGCAAGGATAAGTAAGAAAAACCAAAGCAGTATTTTTTTAACGATTCTCATACGCTATAAAACATCAATCTTTTCCTTACTCAACAACGTCACATCACCAATCACCATGGTTTTGTCCACGGCTTTACACATATCGTAAATGGTGAGCAAAGCAACACTAACAGCCGTGAGAGCTTCCATTTCAACACCGGTTTGTCCGATACATTTCACGGTGCTTTCAGCTTGAACACCACTATCAATTAGGGTGCATTTTACATCTACTTTGGTGAGCAGCAAGGTGTGGCAAAGCGGAATCAGTTGCGGGGTTTGTTTGGCAGCTTGTATGCCTGCTATTTCAGCTATCGTAAGGACACCACCTTTTTTAATTAGGTTTTCATGGATGAGTTTTAGCGTTGCAGCTTGCAAATGTATGGTTCCAATTGCTTTTGCACTACGGATTTGTTGAGGTTTGTCGCCTACATCAACCATGTTGGCTTTCCCTTTCGACGTTGTGTGAGATAGTTTTGGCATAGTATGAAATTAATAAAGTTCAAAATTAGTAAATATTTTGATACGTTCAGATTTTAGATTTTAGATTTTATGTTTTAGATTGATAATAGGGATGTGTTTTTAAAGTAATATCAGGACTTTATATCGGATAATTATTATTACGGATTTGCTAAAGAATTAATTCAAATTAAAATGGTTTATATAATTTTGGTATTATAA
>CAIOJS010000227.1 GCA_903858655.1 uncultured bacterium
ACACTTTGCATTCTCATAGCGACACTTTGCATTCTCATAGCGACACTTTGCATTCTCATAGTGAAACTTTGCATTCTCATAGTGAAACTTTGCATTCTCATAGTGAAACTTTGCATTCTCATAGTGAAACTTTGCATTCTCATAGCGACACTTTGCATTCTCACATTTGAAAAAAGATTATATATATCCCCATAATGCAACCCCACAACAAAACCTTAAACCTCCCTAATGAATCCGTACTACTTTATAAAGCAACACATTCTGCAATCCGTCCATTCGTTTCTGTGAAACATATTTCACCCTATCTAACATATCATCAAATTTATAAACCTAACAAACTTAATCAACAATTCAACCATATTTCCCCTTCAACACCCGTTTTGCCTCCTCATACCCTATTTTCATCATCTCCGCTGCCTTCGACATGTCGAACAAGGAGTATTTATGCAGAGCTTGTGGCACAATATAGATATCGAACTGCGGAATTTTATGTTTGTTTAGCTCATGAAGCATCATGTGTATCGTTCTATCGGCAACGCTCATCATCCCATCGAAGGTATCCAGCGGAACAATGGGGTTGATGTTCACTCCGATGAGCAGTTCGCAGTCGTTTTCGATGGGTTCGAGCGGCAAATTGTTCAATATACCCCCATCCACGTAAGTGATACCCTCGATAGTCATGGGTTGGAACATGATAGGGATGGTGGACGACGCGATGATGTAGGGCGCGAGCTCACCTTCGCTCACGAAGATAGTTTTTGCTTCGTTCAAGTTGGTAACAGCGACATACAATGGCAATTTCAACTCATCGAAGTGCTTAGCATGAAGCTTTTCGAGCAAGGTTTTGTACAATCCTGTCATGCGAACGAATCCCCGCTTGGGAACAATGAACTCGAGGTACTTATACATGCTTTTGTGGATAAATATATCGTAGATTTCCTGCGGAGAATACCCATCGGCATACAGAACTCCGACGATAGACCCCACGCTTGCCCCCACGATGACCTCGGGATAGATGCCTGCCTCGTTCAAAGCTTTGATGACGCCCAAATGAGCGAATCCGCGCACCGCACCGCCACTGAGGACTAAGCCTGTTTTGTATTTTTTAGTTGATGTTGTCATGATGTGTGATGTTTATAGGGTACGAAGATGATGAAATAGAGCGCGACTACCGCGACGGCTGCTGCGGAGAGGCACATCGTGGCAGCGGAGCCCCACAGAAACCATATCACCCCTGCTGCGGAGCTTGCTAACATCGTTGCAAGGCTGTTGAATGCCGTGAAAGCACCGATGGCTGTGGCTGTTTGGTGTTGTGGGACGATATTGGTGATCCATGCCTTGCCAATACTTTCGGAGCAGGCGGCATAAATGCCATAGATGAACAGCAATGCGAAAAAGATGATAGCGTTGGTGTTGAAAGCGAAGCCTGCATAGACCACCGCGAAGAGAAAAAAGCCCACAACGAGCAGGGTTTTGAGTCCGATTCTGTCGGCAAGCGCTCCGATGGGGTAAGCAAAGATGGCGTAGATGAGGTTATAGAAGATGTAGGCAAGGATGAGGTTGACATCGCTGAAGCCGGCTTGTTTCATCACCAAAAGAAGAAAGACGTCGGAGCTGTTGAAGAGGGTGAAGAGCAATAAACCGATGACCAAGCGCTTGTAATGGACAGGCGATAGGCGCACAAAGGCGATGAAGGAGAAGAAGGTGGGTTTGGTTTTGTGAACGGGGATGGTGGGGGTGTGTTCTTTCAACAAAAAGGTGAGCAGTATGCTGACTATGCCCGGGAAGATAGCCAACATGAAGAGTAATTTGTACTGTTGTGGATAGAAATGCAACAAGATGAGCGCAACAATGGGACCCATGAAGGCGCCGATGGTGTCGAAGGTGCGATGAAACCCGAACACTTTGCCTTTGTGTTCTTTGGTGGTTTGGTCGGAGAGGTAAGCGTCGCGTGCGCTTGTGCGTATGCCTTTGCCTAAGCGGTCGGAAGTGCGGGCGAAGAAAATCCACAGGGGATAGGCGAACAAAGCCATCATGGGTTTGGATAGCGCGCTGAGCAGATAGCCAAATCGGATGAAGGGAACGCGTTTGCCTTTGGCGTCGGAGAGTTGACCGAAGTAGCCTTTGCTTAGTCCTGCTGTGGCTTCGGCAAGCCCTTCGAGGATGCCGATAAGTAGGATGGAAAAGCCGATACTTTTGAGGAAGAGCGGCATGACGGGGTATAGCATTTCGCTCGACACATCGGTGAATAGGCTTACCAATGATAGTATCCAAATGGGTCGGGTGATTATCTTCTTTTTCATGGGTGCAAAAATACGGTTTTATTGCGTGTTTGGATGAGAAATGAAAAATATTTTTTAAAGAAAGTTTAGTTGGGATTGGTTATTTAATTAATTTCGCAGCCTTATTAATTAAGGTTCATTAAAAACATATATAATATGAAAAAGGTATTGATATTAGGCGCCGGTATGGTTGCCAATCCGATTATTAAACATCTGCTTGAGAAGCAATATGGCGTTACAGTAGCGGCATTGAATTATGATGAAGCAAAACGCATGGTGGGTGAAGCACCCAACGGCAAAGCATTGCATTGGACTACGGATGATGAAACGATGTTGAACACTTTAGTTGCTGAGCATGATGTGGTGGTGAGTTTGTTGCCCTACGCGTTTCATGTGATGGTGGCAAAATGCTGCGTGAAACATAAGAAAAGCATGGTTACGACCTCTTATGTGAAGCCGGAGATGCGCGAATTGGATGCGCCTGCCAAAGAAGCGGGGGTGATTATCTTGAATGAGATTGGTTTGGACCCCGGAATAGATCACATGTCAGCGATGCGCATCATTGATAAGGTACATGCAAAGGGCGGCACGGTGGATGAGTTTTATTCCCTGTGTGGTGCGTTGCCTGCTCCCGAATCGTGCGACAATCCGTTCAACTATAAGTTTTCGTGGAGCCCGAAGGGGGTTGTGTTAGCGGGGAATAATGATGCGATGTTCTTGAAAGATGGGCAAACGGTGGAGTTGCCTACTAAGGATTTGTTTAAGAAGCCTATGAAGCTTGATTTCCCTGATGTTGGCAGCTTGGATATTTATCCCAATAGAGATTCGTTGTCCTATATTGATATTTACGGCGTTCCTGAGACCAAAACTATGTATCGCGGCACGTTTCGCTTCGCAGGTTGGTGTGAGACTTTGGATGTGTTGAAAGCATTGAAATGTACCTTGCCCGATACTTTTGATTTTATAGGGAAAAGCTTTGCGGAAGCTGTTGCGATGGTGAATGGTTTGGATGCTTCGGACGATGTTAGGAAGCAAGTGGCTGCGTTGTTGCATATTCCTGAAGATGCTTATGCGCTAAAAGCGATTGCATGGTTAGGATTGTTTAGCACGGTAGCGATGCATCGCACCAATGATTCTATGTATGAGATTACATCGGATTTGATGATAGAGAAGATGATGATTACGGAAGCTGACCGCGATATGGTGGCGATGATGCATATCTTTAAAGTGTCGTATCCCGATGGGACTTCGGAAGTGATCAAGTCGCGGATGTTGGATTTTGGTTCGTTGAAAACGGATACGGCTATTGCTCGCACGGTTGCGTTGCCTGCTGCCATTGCTGTGGAGATGATATTGCATGGAGAGATTACCGTGAAAGGTGTGCATATTCCTGTGATTGCCGATATTTATAATCCTGTGTTGGATAATTTGGAGAAACTTAATATAAAGATGATAGAGGAATATGGTTTGCCTTTGTCGGAGAGACTATAATATACGTATTATTTTTGAAGTTCTTTGTGACGTGGGCAGGTAACGAGATGATCGTTAATCATGCCTGCGGCTTGCATAAAGGCATAACAGATAGTGGTGCCAACAAAGGAAAAGCCTCTTTTGCGTAGGTCGGTGCTCATTTTATCTGATTCGGGAGCGCTTGCAGGCATTTGTTTTAGCTCTGTCCATGTGTTGACAATGGGTTGATGATTCACGAAACTCCAAATGTATGTATCAAATGTACCAAACTCTTTTTGCACGGCAAGAAAGCACTTTGCATTTTTAACTGTTGATAGTATCTTCTGCCTGTTGCGAATAATTCCGGTGTCTTGCATCAGAGATTCTATTCTATTATCATCAAATTGAGCTACTTTATTGGCATCAAAGTCATCAAATGCACGTCGAAAGGCTTCTCTTTTATGCAAGACTATCTTCCAATTCAATCCTGCCTGAAAGGCATCCAAGACCATAAACTCAAATAACTTCTGATCATCATGCAACGGAATACCCCATTCCGTATCATGATACGGAATCATCATCGCATCTTTTGAGGTCCAGGGACAGCCGTTTTCCATTTAGTCTGCAATATTGAGGGTATGTCCTAATCTGTCTTGTTTGGTTTTTAGATAGGCTTTATTATGTTTGTTGGGAGCTATCACAATTGGAATATTATCCACTATTTCGATGCCGTAGCCCGTTAACCCACTTAGTTTTTTTGGATTGTTAGTCATCAAGCGTATTTTGCCAGCACCTAAGTCGCGGATTATTTGAGCGCCGATGCCATAATCGCGTTCGTCGGCTTTGAAACCGAGTTTCTCATTGGCTTCGATGGTGTCGTAGCCTTGTTCTTGCAGATGATAGGTTTTTAATTTGTTTTCGAGCCCGATGCCTCTTCCTTCTTGATTCATATAAATCACAATGCCTTTGCCTGCTTTTTCGATAGCTTGCATGGCTTGGTGCAGTTGTTTGCCGCAATCGCAACGACATGAACCAAAGATATCGCCTGTGGCACACGACGAATGAACCCTTACCAAAATAGGTTCATCATGTTCCCAAGTTCCTTTGGTCAAGGCAAGATGGATTTGTTCTGTGGTGTTTTCACGATATAAGGTAAGTTGGAAATGACCCCAATCGGTGGGCAAATCAACGCTTTTTTCTTTGCTGATAAGGCTCTCATTCTTGATACGATAAGCAATGAGGTCTTTGATAGAGATAATCTTCAAATCAAATTTCTCAGCTATCTTATATAAATCCATCAGGCGCGCCATCGTGCCATCTTCATTCATAATTTCAACCAAAGCACCTATAGGACGCAAACCTGCTAAACGCGCCAGGTCAACAGTAGCTTCGGTGTGACCTGCTCTGCGCAACACGCCGCCATCTTTGGCACGGAGCGGAAATATATGTCCCGGACGTCCTAATTCACTTGGCTTGGTGTTTGGATTCGACATGGCTTTGATGGTTTTCGAACGGTCGGAAGCTGAAATGCCTGTGGTGCATCCCTCGCCTAATAAATCAACAGAAACAGTAAATTGTGTTTCGTGTGAAGAAGTGTTTTTAGCCACCATCATATCAAGTTCGAGGTTTTGACATATCTCGGCAGAGGTGGGAGCGCAGATGAGTCCGCGTCCGTGTTTTGCCATAAAATTTATTTTCTCAGGCGTCATTGTTTCGCCTGCTGTGATAAAGTCGCCTTCGTTTTCGCGGTCTTCATCATCCACTACGATGATGATTTTTCCCTGACGGAAATCTTCAATAGCTTCGGCGGTAGTATTTAGTTTATAATCCATGGTTTTTTATTTTCGGCTGCAAAGGTAATAACATTCCTAAAAAGGAGCGCATATTAATTGATATTTTAATGAAAGATATATCCTTTTTGCCATAAAGCCGACAAATCCATGGAGAGTGCCACGGTGTAATGTATCATCACGCCCATCCATATCGTTCGACTTTTCAGGCTTAAGGTGCCCAACACTATGCCTGCTATGATGGCTGCAATGGTTTCGGGGAAAGGCTTTCCGAAATGTATCATGCAGTAGGGGATGGTCATGATGAAGACGCTGTAATAGCCAAATTGGCGTTTCAATCCGTGAACTAAAAATCCTCGAAAGAAAAATTCAACAGCAATGAATTGGTTGAAATACAGAATTTGCCATATCCAAAAATTGGGATAAAGCGGTTCGCCGCTATACATTCTATAGAAAGGATAACGATTTTGAAAGCTTTGGGTAGTAGAGAAAAATAAAATGATGGGTATCATGATACAAAAAAACAGTATGTATATCTTGTAATCTTTAAAGAGGTTGCCAATGGTGAAGCCATATTCAGCGATTTTTTCTTTGAATACTATTTTAATCAGCAAAACAGGAATCAATATATAAAAAAACAAAATCACCACCACCCAATAGCCCAACGAGAACAATTGATGATTGATTTGATGCTCGATATAAAAGCGTGCTTTGTCGGCAAAGGCAGCGAAACCGTGATTTTTTAAGAATTGAATGAGGAGGTAGTAACCGTCGTCTTTGCCTATATATTCGATGCAGCTCAAAGAGATGCAGGCGATGACCGCTATGAGCAGTATTTTGTAATTAAATTTTTGAAGACCGGAGTTTCGGATGAATGCTTCGTGCTCGAGTTGTATGTTGCGGAAGGTATCTGAAAAGATTTTTCGGAAGAGATAGTTCATTGATATAATAAAAAAAATCCTCCCACGAAGAGGAGGATTTTTATGTAACGAAAACGAGAATATTTATTTTGGAACGTAGGTATATTCCATCACTGTGGTATATTTTATGAAGTTGATGGTTTCGGTTTTGTTCACTTTTAATATGATTTTAGTGCTTTTCAATGCATAGATTTCGTAAATATCTAAAGTTTGTTCGCCTTGATGTATGGTGGTGTAGGAGTAACCAACGTTGGGATTATAAACATAATTGGTCACTTGCATCGCCAAGAGTTCTTTGTCTTTGAACCCGTTATCCTGGTTGCCGCCCATGAAATACCACAAACCCGTGATATCTTTGGCTTCCACTATGCCCGAGAAATCATCCCTAAAGCTTTCGTGGTAGTTGTAGGTGCCTTTGCTGGTGAATTGGTTGGTGATGTCGCCCGTATAGTGTGCTTCGGTGCTGTAGGTCACTACGGAATCGTGTGGCGAAGGATTGGGGAAATTGATGGTTGTATCAATCACCGAATTGACTACTTTTTTGGCGGAGCCATCATAGGTGGTCTCAATTTTTTTGTTGGTATAGCTGTAGGTAGAGGTGAAGCTTGAGATTTTCCAATTGTTTGTCAAGCGTGCTTTGCGCGAATATATAGAGATAAATGGGTCACCATCGCCTTTTTTACACGAGCTGACAATCAAACCAATTACTACGCACAGGAGCACAGCGGACGAAATTCTTATATGTTTTTTCATGGTTAATGAATTTAAATTTAGTGCAAATATAGAAAAAATATAATAGCAAATAAAAAAAAAGTTTTTTTTATTTCTTTTTTACGTGCAAAGTAGGGGTAAAGGTTTCAGTTTGGATGAAACTTTTGTTAGAATTCAATATTAAAAAAACCACGGAGACACTAAGTCCACAAAGGTACACTAAGGATTTGTCTCCATTACAAAATTACACACTATTATAAGACCTCAAAATGTCTTTTAATCTTGGCGTATTTTTTAACAACATCCTTTTTTGTAGGTTTTTCGCGTTTTACATTTTCTTCATCCAAAAAAGCAATCGAACTTCCATCTGGAATGTTATCGAGCATTTTGGGTGTTTCAACTAGTTGTTCCACAAAATCAAAAGCAATAGCCAAGTCTCGTTGTATTTGTTCTTTGTTTTTCATTCTTTCACCAACTTGTCGGCAAATTTGTCTTCGCCATGAAGTCATGATATGGCAACTCCATATAGCCAAGTAAAATAAACAATGTTATAAACAAACATATTCCGATAATTATTCGCAACCATAATTTTAATCTCTTTCCAAGTATAGGTATGGCAAAAGGAACATAAAATGGAAGAAGTATTGCCTCAGAAATTGGACTCCATCCCTCATCATTATATGCATCACTTGCAGATAATAGGCAAGCCAAAGTCAATGGTGTCAACATTGCTACAAACAATTTTAGCATTTTTATTTTGTTAGCATCCTTGTCAATGAATTTGAAATAAAAAAATAATATCAAAAAAGTAAAAATGGACAATGGTGTCAAAACGATAATTGAACAAAGAAGTCTATACGAAAATGGAGGAGGTACATAACCTTGTATCTTTTCCGCATGAAGCAAACAAAAAGTGAAAAAAAATAATACAAAAACAATTATACTTTTTCTATTCATTTAATTATTGTTTTTTAGGGTACGCATCACACTAAGATTTTCTCAAATCAAAAACCTGCCCGACTGACGACTGTCAGGCGGGTTTCAAATTTAACTTCTCAAATCAAAAATCAAAAACCTCTTACCGCACATCCGCCGCTTGCGGTCCGCAGTATTTGCCGTTGGCTTCTGGATGTTTGATGTTTACCCAACGAACATATACAACGATATATTTGCCAACATGTTCGAGCGGGATTTCCATTTCGAATTTTGCCTTGGTAAACACTTGTTTGTACGGACACTCTTTGATGGAGACAGGCAATTTTTTCGGACTGCCCGGAGGTAGCGGCTGTCCTGCTTCGTTTTTATATTCCCATATAGCATAGATAACTTCCACGCCTGTAGCTCCTTCTGGTTTGCTTGCGCGACTACCATCGGTTGTGGTGCGACAAGTAAATTCAAACGTAGCATTGCCAATAGGTTTAATTTCAAAAAATACTTCTTCTTTTACAACAGCAGGATGCCAATTAGGTTTTGCTCTTTCCAAGCCTTTTTTACGATTGAAAATAAAACGGTCATCATCTGTCCATACATTGGTAGGAATAGATTCGTAAATATCACTAAGTTTATGCTTCACATCCACTTCAATGCTTCCTAATTCAGCAGTTAAAGGTGTGGTGCAGGTAGCTATGTTACTGCATTTAATATAAACAAACTCGTAAGTATGTTCTGTTGAGGCATCTCCTATTTTGTTATTCAATGCTAAAAGCACTGGAGCAGCAACACCAAAGCGCACATGGTCAGCATTTATATGTTCAACGGCATTGTGGATATACGCATGTAAGCCGTCTCTGGTTGTTGGGAATGTTGAATCAATTGGTTCCATAATTTTTATTTTTTAAAGTTTTTAATTTTTATTTATTTGTAGGTTATTTTTTATTTTCAGGAAAGATAATTGATAGAGATTATAATTTTTTTTCTTTGATAAAAGAAATCTTTTAGAGTTGCCAAATCATATTTTAGAGTTGTCAAATCGTATTTTAGAGTTGCCAATTCGTATTTTAGAGTTGCCAATTCGTATTTTAGAGTTGCCAAATCGTATTTTAGAGTTGCCAATTCGTATTTTAGAGTTGTCAAATCGTATTTTAGAGTTGTCAAATCGTAT
>CAIOJS010000228.1 GCA_903858655.1 uncultured bacterium
AAGGCAAAGCTAGCCGAAATTATTGCAACTCTCAAGCAAACCTATTGCCAATCGGTGGGCGTTGAATATATGTATATCCGCAAACCTGAAGCAATAAACTGGTTGAAGAGAAAAATGGAAGGATGTAAAAACACACCTTTGTTTTCAAAAACTTTAAAACAGCAATTGTTGCGGAAAATTGCGCGTGCGGTGCATTTCGAACAGTTTATTCATACTAAATTTCCCGGACAAAAAAGCTTTTCTCTCGAAGGATCTGAGGCACTTATTCCCGCATTAACTGCTATTATTGAAAAAGGTGCCGAAATGAATTATAAAGAATTTGTCATTGGCATGCCTCACCGCGGAAGGCTTAATGTGTTGGCAAACATTTTGCACAAACCCATTGAAGAAATCTTCGCAGAGTTTGAAGGGAAACCTTTTGATGATGAGAGTTTGTTGGGTGATGTGAAGTATCATTTGGGATTTTCTTCAGATTATATCAATGCTGAAGGAAAAAAAATACATTTAACTTTAACGCCCAATCCATCGCATCTCGAAGCGGTGAATCCTGTTGTGGAAGGCATCGTTAGAGCTAAAAATGATATTCAATATAAAGGAGATGGAGATACAATTCTTCCAATTTTAATACATGGAGATGCATCGGTAGCCGGACAAGGTATCATTTATGAAGTGTTGCAGATGTCGGAGTTGGATGCTTTTAAAAATGGCGGCACGGTTCATCTCGTGGTGAATAATCAAATAGGTTTCACAACCAATTATCTCGATGCACGTTCGAGTGTGTATTGCACGGATATTGCTAAGATTGTACAATCGCCTATTTTTCACGTGAACGCTGATGATTTGGAGGCAGTGGTTTATACAATTCTCCTAGCTATGGAGTATCGTCAGGAGTTTCATAAAGATGTGTTTATTGATTTGTTAGGCTATAGAAAATATGGACACAATGAAAGCGACGAACCGCGCTTCACGCAACCTATACTGTATAAAATCATTGAAAAACATCCCGATCCTCTTAAAATATATTCTACGAAATTACTTTCAGAAGGGGCTGTTACGTCAGAGGAGTTGAAAGAGTTCGAAAGGAATTTGTATGAGAACTTAGAAACAGACTTGGTGTTGGCAAAACAAAAGATTAATGCAAGCATCACGCCCTTTTTAAGCGATTTGTGGAAAGATATTCGCAAAGCTGTTGACGCAGATTATGAAACCAATCCTGTTTTCCCGATTACAAAGGAGATTATTTTCGAGCTCGGCACTAAATTAACTACCTTGCCATCTGACAAAACATTCTTTCGGAAGGTTGTGAAATTGCAAGCCGATCGTCATGACATGCTTTTTACAACCAATAAGTTGGATTGGGCGATGTGTGAGTTATTGGCTTATGGTTCGTTGTTGACGCAGCAAATTCCTGTCCGCTTGTGTGGACAAGATGTGAAGCGGGGAACCTTTTCCCATCGTCATGCCGTGTTGACGGTTGAAGATTCGGAGGAGGAATATGTACCTTTACGGAATCTGCATCCTGAGCAAGCCAATTTTAGTATTTATAATTCCCTCTTGTCGGAATATGGTGTATTGGGTTACGAATATGGTTATGCTTTGGCAGCACCTAAGACTCTTGCTATTTGGGAAGCGCAGTTTGGCGACTTTTTTAATGGCGCTCAAATCATCATTGACCAATTTCTTTCGTGTGCGGAAGAGAAATGGAAAGTGTTTAATGGTTTGGTGATGCTGCTCCCGCACGGTTATGAAGGACAAGGTTCGGAACATTCAAGCGCACGGATAGAAAGGTTTCTTACCTTGTGTGCCGATAACAATATTCAAATCGCCAATTGTAGTACGCCTGCAAACTTCTTTCATCTCTTGCGCCGTCAGATGTTGAGAGATTATAGAAAACCTTTGATTGTTTTCACACCTAAGAGTCTTTTGCGTCATCCTGCCTGTGTTTCCACGGTGGAAGACCTTTGCGAAGGGGCGTTTAAAAATGTTATAGATGATGCTACCAATGATAAATATGCCATTACGAGAATCATATTCTGTACGGGCAAAGTCTATTATGATTTAGCGGAAGAAAAAGAAAAGAATCAACGTAATGAAGTAGCTATTGTTCGCATTGAGCAGTTGTATCCTTTTCCTCTAAATGATGTGGAGACAATTATGTGTGGCTATCCGAATGTAGAAGACTTTTATTGGGTTCAGGAAGAGCCGGCGAATATGGGTGCTGCTAATTTTATTCGCAATAAAATGCGCGATTTATCATTATTATTTGTTGCACGTTCCGAAAGTGGAAGTCCTGCAACAGGTTCGAGCCAAATGCACAAACGTACACAAAGAAAAATTGTGGAAAAAGCTTTTGGGATATGCACCTGCGAACGAAAAAATGATGAATGTATGATGACTTGCGAACAAGAGTAACACCTTGCAAGTTGGAATTAAAAATGAAAAATGAAAAATGAAAATTGGGATGCCAATTTTTATGTAAGATAAACTTTGTGTTTCTTTGATTCTTAGTGTCTTTGTGGCAAGAAGCGAGAAACATACTTAATAGAAAAGAAAATATGATATTAGAAATTAAAGTTCCAAGTCCGGGGGAGTCCATTACTCAAGTACAGATTGCCTCTTGGTTGGTAGGAGATGGTGATTTTGTGGAAAAGAACACCGAAATAGCCGAAATAGAATCCGACAAAGCTACCCTAGCTATCAGTGCGCCCGAGTCGGGGGTGATTTCTATCACCAATAAAGAAGGAGATACGGTTTCCGTCGGGCAAGTTATCGCCACACTCAACAGCGATTCGGAAAGACCGCTCGATGTGGAAACTGCTCGGAAAGTTCAATCTGTTACACCCGCGGAAACTGCTGCAAAAACCCTTCCTATTTCGCCTTTGGCAAAGAAAATCATCACAGAGAATCAGGTGGATGTGGCTGCATTGAGTGATACCTTTCAAGGGACACGCATCAGCACCAAAGAAGTGGTCAGTTTTTTATCTATGAAGGACGAAAAACAAGCTGTGAAGCAGGACCGTGAAGGTGTCACCCGCATTAAGATGTCGCCCTTACGCCAAAAGCTTGCCGAACGATTGGTGGCTGTGAAGTTGAATACCGCCATGCTCACCACCTTCAACGAAGTGAACATGAAAGAGATTCTCAATCTGAAAGCAAAATACAATGAGGCGTTCAAATCGAAGTATGGCTATTCTTTGAGTTTCGTTTCTTTCTTTGCGAAAGCTGCGTCTATTGCCATGAGCGAGTTTCCTGTGGTAAATGCCATGATAGAGGGGGATGAAATCGTGTATCATGAATTTGTTGACATTAATATTGCCGTAAGCAGTCCGAAGGGTTTAATCACGCCTTTGATTCGTGATGTACACACTAAAAGCGTTCCCGAATTGGAGTTGACCATCAAAGAAATGGGTGCCAAAGCAGCCAAGAATCGCATCGCGCTTGACGATTTGGCTTTGGGGACTTTCACCATCACCAACGGCGGTGTGTTTGGCTCGATGATGTCCACACCTATCATCAATCCACCTCAATCTGCCATTTTAGGTATGCACAACATATTGCAACGTCCGATGGCAGTCAACGGTCTTGTGGAGATATTGCCGATGATGTATATTGCTCTTAGTTATGATCATCGTTTGATTGACGGGCGCGAGTCGGTAGGATTCATCGTGAGACTCATCAAACTATTGGAACAACCTATAGAAAGCGGCTTGACGACCTGCGAAGACTTCGATACGTTTTTGAGTTAGGACAAACGGATGAGAAAACACGTTGATTTTTTGATTATCGGTTCGGGAATTGCAGGTTTGAGTTATGCTTTGAAGGTAGCAGAAACGGGAACGGTATGCATCGTGACCAAAGCTAAAGCAGAGGAATCTTCTACCAACTACGCTCAAGGCGGTATTGCTGCCGTGATGTATAAACCTGACTCTTACGAAAAGCATGTTCATGATACGATGATTGCAGGTGCAGGTTTATGCGACGAAAATATTGTGCGCATCACCATTTCGGAATCCACCAAACGTATCAAGGAACTCATCAGTTGGGGAACGAATTTCGATAAGAACAAATCGGGCAAATACGATTTAGCGAAGGAGGGAGGACATTCCGAATATCGTGTGTTGCACAGCAAAGACCATACAGGCGCGGAGATTGAGAAGGCATTATTGACCCAAGCCATCAAACATAAAAACATTGAGATATTAGAAAACCATTTCGCTGTTGACATCATCACCCAACATCATCACGGGGTGGAGGTGAACAAACGCACCAACGATATTACCTGCTATGGTGCTTACGTTTTGAATCCAAACACCAACCAAATTGATACTATACTTTCGAAAATAACTTTGATAGCGAGCGGAGGTATTGGCAATATGTATAGCAATACCACCAATCCTGAAGTAGCAACGGGCGACGGCATCGCAATGGTGTATCGCGCCAAAGGAAAGACCGAACATTTGGAGTTTGTTCAGTTTCATCCCACCGCTTTGTTCAATCCTAAGGAGCGTCCTTCCTTTCTCATCACCGAGGCTTTGCGCGGTTTTGGCGGTATTCTCAAAACGATAAAAGGTGTTGAGTTCATGCAGAAGTATGATGCGCGATTGAGTTTGGCTCCTCGCGATATTGTGGCTCGCGCTATTGACTCCGAGATGAAAATTAGCGGCGACGAGCACGTTTGTCTCGACTGTCGTCATCTCAATAAGAACGAATTAATCTTGCATTTCCCAACAATCTACGCCAAATGTCTCAGCATTGGCATTGATATCACCAAAGAGATGATTCCTGTGGTTCCCGCGGCGCATTATATCTGCGGTGGCATCAAAATTGATGAACATGGGCGCAGTTCTATTCAAAATTTATATGCCACAGGCGAATGTGCTTGCACGGGTTTGCACGGAGCCAACCGATTGGCTTCAAACTCTTTGTTGGAGTCTATTGTCTTTTCGCATCGTGCCGCTTTAGATTCCAAAGGTAAGGTGCGCAGCGTGGAACATCATCAGGCAATACCCGATTGGAACTCGGAAGGCACCGTGCTGAACGAAGAAATGATTCTGATTACGCAGACCACCAAAGAACTTCGCGAAATCATGAGCAATTATGTCGGCATTGTTCGCTCCAATCTTCGTTTGAAACGCGCTATGGATCGCCTCGAAATCCTCTATCGCGAAACCGAAGACCTCTATGACAAGAGTATCCTTACGGTGAAGATTTGCGAACTGCGCAATATGATTAACGTTGCCTATCTCATTATCAAAATGGCAACACAACGCAAAGAAAGCCGCGGATTGCACTTTTCTCTCGATTATCCCGATTTGATAAAATAAACATAGCTTAAAAGACACTTAAACACGAAGATATTTAAACACGAAGGCACGAAGGCACAAAGGCACGAAGGCACGAAGGCACGAAGGCACGAAGGCACGAATGCACGAAGGCACGAAGGCACGAAGGCACGAAGGCACGAAGGCACGAAGGCACGAAGGCACGAAGGCACGAAGACATAAAGACACACTGGCACTAAGACACCAAGACATTAAGAAACACTATGGTTTTTAAAATGGTTTATGCATATAAACCATCCTTTGTGACCCTTTGTGTCTTTGTGCCTTTGTGGTTATCTTTCCTTGGTTTCTTTGTGGTTATCTTTCCTTGGTGGTTTTCAACGGGGGATGGGCAAACTTAAATCTTGTAACTTAAAACTTAAAACTAAAAAACATGGCATTAATTAAAAAAGTAAAAGGCATAGAACCCCAATGGGGAAACAACTGTTTTTTTGCCGAAAACGCAACCCTCACGGGCGATATTATTATGGGCGACGACTGCAGTGTGTGGTTTAATGCCGTTGTGCGCGGCGATGTCCACAGCATTCGCATCGGCAACAGAGTGAATGTGCAAGATGGCGCCATTTTGCATTGCACCTATCAAAAAGCTCCCTTAACTATTGGCAACAATGTGTCTATTGCTCACGGCGCCATAGTGCATGGATGCACCATCCACGACAATGTGTTGGTGGGTATGGGAGCCATCATCATGGATGGTGTGGTGGTTGAAAGCAATTGCATCATCGCTGCGGGCGCGGTGGTTTTAGAAAACACCCACGTGGAATCAGGCAGCGTTTATGCAGGCATGCCTGCCAAAAAGATTAAAAGTATTGATAAAGCTTTGCTCGAAGGACAAGTAAATCGTATTTCGAGCAGTTATATGATGTATGCAAGTTGGTATGATTGATATGTTGCCACTACAACATTGCAACACAATATCGCTTTTTATTTTACTGTTAGTTGAAAACTAAAATTAGAAAGTTCGAAGTTGCAAACATCGAATAACGGGAATTTATTTTCTGATTACAATTGAAAAATAATCTGTATAAAAAAATAATCAATATCCCCCACTATCAATCAGCGCGTAAAAAACAACCCATTTTCTATCCCTTGTAATAGCAAAGCTAGCTATCATAACTTGTAGCTTTGCAATGATTACTTGTAGCATTGCAATGATAACTTCTAGCTTTGCAATGATAACTTCTAGCTTTGCAATTATAACTTCTAGCTTTGCAATTATAACTTCTAGCTTTGCAATTATAACTTCTAGCTTTGCAATTATAACTTCTAGCTTTGCAATTATAACTTCTAGCT
>CAIOJS010000229.1 GCA_903858655.1 uncultured bacterium
CGCGATGCGTTGATGATCAAGCCGCATTCCTTGGTGATACCCGACGCCACCACCTCCTGGAGGCTGCCTCCCTGTGCCCCGACGCCCGGAACCAACAAAAAATGGTTGGGCACTATCTTGCGTACGTCTTTCAACATCTCGGCTTGGGTGGCTCCCACCACAAACATCATGTTGTCCTCCGTACCCCATTGTTTCGCTGTCTCTAAGACCAATTCGAATAAGTATTTCTCGCCTTCGGGGGTATTGATGCGTTGAAATTGAAAATCCTGCGCCCCTTTGTTGGATGTGAGCGCCAACAACACGACCCATTTATTTTTATATGCCAAGAATGGCGAAACGGAGTCTTCCCCCATATAAGGTGCCACCGTAACGGCATTAAAATCGAATCCTGAGGAAGTTTTATCGAAAAATGTCTTCGCATATTGGGATGATGTGTTGCCAATATCGCCGCGTTTGGCATCGGCAATCAAAAACACCTCGGAACGGTAATGTTCCAAATAGTTAATAGTCTTCTGTAAGCTGTTCCAACCTGCAATTCCCTTAGATTCATAGAATGCTAAGTTGGGTTTATAAGCAATAGTGAAATCAATCGTAGCATCTATTATTTTTTTATTAAACTCATAGATGGGATCTTCCAATGCTAACAAATGCTTTGGAATTTTTGTGATTTCAGTGTCTAAGCCAACGCAAAGAAAAGATTTTTTCTTTTTAATATTGGCAAATAATTCTTTTCGTGTCATAACGTACGTATTATGTATTAAATTTCTTCTCCTGCAGCTTTGAGGCGTTCGGCATTTTCGGCAAGTTGCAATGCATCAATTAATTCTTGCACTCCACCACCGTCAATGACCGTTTGCAAATTATATAGCGTCAGATGTATGCGATGGTCCGTCACGCGGCTTTGGGGATAGTTATATGTTCTGATTTTCGCCGAACGGTCGCCTGAGGAAACCATAGTTTTACGTTTGGACGAAACCTCATCCAAATATTTCTGATGTTCTTTTTCATAGATACGGCTCCGCAACACCGACATCGCTTTCTCCAAGTTCTTTACCTGTGATTTTTGATCTTGGCAAATGACCACTATCCCTGTGGGAATGTGGGTCAATCGAACGGCAGAGTAAGTCGTATTGACGGACTGTCCCCCCGGACCTGATGAACAGAAAGTATCTCTACGGATATCGGATTCTTTCACGTCAACATCAAATTCATCGGCTTCGGGCAACACGACCACCGATGCGGCTGATGTATGTACTCTGCCTTGCGTTTCCGTTTTAGGCACGCGCTGCACGCGATGCACTCCGGACTCGTACTTCATCAGCCCATAAACGTTTTCGCCTGACATATTAAAGATAACTTCCTTGAAACCGCCAACTGTTCCTTCGGTCATGTCCACCAATTCGGTTTTCCACCCTTTTAGTTCGGCAAAACGTAAATACATTCGATATAAATCGCCTGCAAAGATGCTGGCTTCATCACCACCAGAACCAGCGCGAATTTCAACGATAGCATTTTTTTCGTCTTCGGGGTCGGAAGGTATCAATAACAAACGAATATCCTCTTCTAATTTTTCCTTTTGCGTGTTTAAAAGGTCAAGTTCTTCCTTTGCAAAGGCGCGCATCTCTTCATCCTTTTCGTTATACATCACATCTTTTGCAGAAGTGATATGTTTCAAAACTGTATCATAGATTTTATAGGCTTCCACCACAGGTAAGAGCACCTTATAATCCTTACCCAATTTGACAAATCGTTTTACATCGTTAATGGCTTCCGGTTCGTTCATAGACCGACCTATTTCTTCCCAGCGTGCATGGATAGCCTCGAGTTTTTCAAGCATAAAAATTTTTTGTTTGCAAAGTTAGTATAAAAATGGGAGCTAATACGAAAAATGACCAAATTCTGAAGTTATTGTCAGCGAATTTCCGGACGATTTTTCGCAATGACCAATAATTTGGGCATCAATATTAAACTCTTTTGCGATATTCATTATTTCTTGAGCGTAGATTTCGGGGATATAAATTTCCATACGATGACCCATATTGAAAACTTTATACATCTCTTTCCAATCATATCCAGCCTGTTGTTGAATAAGTTTAAACAATGGCGGAATTTGGAACAGAGAATCTTTTACAATATGCGTGTCGGAAACAAAATTCAATATCTTTGTTTGTGCTCCACCCGTGCAATGAATGATTCCATGAATTTGAGAACGGAATTCTTTAAGGATATTCAGCATCAAAGGGGCATAAGTACGAGTTGGAGATAAGACGGCTTTTCCAATGGAGAAAGGTATTTCAGGCATAGTATCTGTGAGCAAGTATTTGCCTGAATAAACCAAATCTTCAGGGATAGATTTGTCAAAGCTCTCGGGATATTTTTCTTTATATATGGCGTTGAAAACTTCGTGTCGAGCTGATGTCAATCCATTGCTACCCATCCCTGAATTGTATTCCTGCTCGTAGGTGGCTTTGCCAAAAGAAGCCAAACCTATGATGATATCTTTATCTGCAATCTTCTCATTTGTGATGACTTCATCGCGCTTCATGCGACATGAGACTACAGAATCAACCACAATGGTTCGTACTAAATCTCCAACGTCAGCGGTTTCGCCTCCTGAAGCATAAATAGAGACTCCATAGCTGCGGAGTAATTCTAGAAACTTTTCCGTTCCGTTGATTATTTCGGAAATTACTTCCCCCGGGATTAAAAATTTATTTCGACCAATTAATGAAGATAATATAATATTTTGGGAGGCACCGATGCAGATCAAATCATCGGTATTCATCACGACAGCATCTTGTGCTATGCCGTGCCAAACAGAAAGATCGCCTGTTTCTTTCCAATATAAGTAAGCGAGAGAAGCTTTTGTGCCTGCACCATCGGCATGCATCAGAGAGCAGTAAGCAGGGTCATTGCCATACATGTCAGGAATAACCTTGCAGAAGGCTTTCGGGAAGATGCCTTTATCTATATTCTTAATAGAATTATGGACATCTTCTTTCGATGCGGATACTCCACGAAGATTATATTTCTCTGAATGACTCATATTTGAACAAAAAAAGCACCCCGTCACTAAGGTGTCGGGACGCTTTCCTTTATTAATCTTTATTTTAGAAGCTACTTATTACCGCCATTATTTGGCACTGCAGGAGCATCGAAAATGAGTTGTTTCTTTTCGTCGTCCACTGTGTATTCACCAAATTTAGATAATGTTTTGGAGCCTAAAATAACGTTAGGAGTTAAACTCTTTACAATAACAGCTTCGATATTCTTTTGTATTTTCTTAGCAATAACTATTTTCTTTATATTGACGATAGCGTTTTCTTTAATCGAACCGTCATCGTTAAATGCTTTTGCTTTATCTTTAAAATCGGAAACAGTGATGCGATATTCTTTTAAAAGTCTCATAACAAACTCTTCAGAGATTTGCATTTTTTCTTCAGCAGCATCATATTTAAAGTCAGTGGAAATTCCGTTAGCTACTAGGCGTCCTTCAAATGTTCCACTACCACTAGGCAATATTGTAAGAATATTATCCATTGGGTTAATTTCGATTTTATAATTTTGAGCCGTTGAGTCATTCGAACTAGATGGTACAAAATCCTCACGTAAAATAGTAAACTCTGTTCTACGATTCAACTGATGGGCAGCTTCCTTTTCGCATGTAGTCTTTAATGTCTTAATATATTCATCCGTCATTTGCGTTCCTTTAGCAAAGAAGAATGATTTGTCTTTACATTGTGCATATTTCTTTGGATCAAGCACCACATTTTTATCTCTATCTAATATTCTTGGACGATTTGCACCGTAACCTTTAGCATATATTCTTCCACGTTGTATGCCGTTTGAATCAACAACATAATCCACCGCAGATTGAGCTCTTTTCTGAGATAATGAATCATTGGTCATAGGTATAGGGCGACTATCTGTATGGGACGCTAATTCAATGACCCATCTTGGATTTGTATTTAAAATATTCACTAACCATTGTAAAGAGTCCTTTGCTTGAGGAGTTAAGTCCCATTTTGCTAAATCATACAATACATCTGGAAGGACAACAGGTTTTGTAGGAATTGGAGCGAGATTAAAATCATGAACCAAATCTTTGCTATTTCGCAATCCAACCGTTGTTTCACGACCTTTAGCAGGGAAATATTTTGGTGCAGAAACTGTCAAATCATACGAAGTGTTTTCAAGGATTTGAGTTTTCCCAAATTGATATAAGCCAGTGGTATCGGCATTTACTTCAATAACAGTTCCATCAGAGCCTGTCAAATTTACAAGTGCACCAGGTATTACTTGTTTCGTACTATCATCACGAATTACACCTTGTAATGTAAAAATCAAAGGTGGTAAGTAGAAGTAATAAATATCGTCACTACCTTTTCCGCCTTTACGATTAGAAGAAAGATACCCCTCATCTTTTGTTCCTTTATATATAATACCAAAATCGTCACCAGCAGAATTCATCGGATACATTAAATTTTCAGGGGTAGTCCATTTGCCATTCTCAAATTTAGTTTTAAATATATCCAAACCACCTAGTCCTAAGCGCTCCGAACCATCTGAGGAGAAAAAGAGAACTCCATCATCTCTAAGATACGGATACATTTCATTTCCAGAGGTATTTACTGTTGGACCTAAGTTAACAGGTTTGTCAAAAGGTTTTGTTTTTTTTGTACGCTTTGCCATCCAAATATCAAGACCTCCAAAGCCTCCAGCCATTTTTGATGCAAAATAAATTGTCAATTCGTCATCATCAAGCGTAGGATGACCAATAGCATCACTTAGCTTATCACTCAATTTTAGCGTATCGGGTAAAGCCCAACCACGACCTTGTTTCTTAGAGTATAATATTTGGCAACCAATATCTTCTTTCTTTTTCAGACCGCATCTAGTAAAATAAATCACATTTGCTTTTTTATTTAACCACGGTTGTCCTTCATTGACACCAGTATTCAGATTTTCATCTACAGGAAGAGGTTCGCTCCATGCGCCTTTTTTATCTAAGGTTGTAACATACAAATCTGAAAAACTCTGCCCTGTCCAACCATCCGTTGAGTTACCTGTTGAGCCCTCCCGAGTTGATGTAAAAATAATTGTTTTATAGTTTTTATCTGCCCAATAAGGCGAAAAATCCGATTGGCGTGAATTGAATTTCTTGACATTTTCGACTACATAGCGCGTAGGATCTTCTTTCCACTTAATAGCTAACTGGCAAGCTTCAGCACCCGAAGGTCCTCGAGGATCAGAGGGAGCTAATTTCTTATATTCATTATACTCAACCATAGCTTCAGCATATTGCTCATTACCTTTAAAAGCATCAGCGAGATACAAATGAGCGATTGGATCGGGATAACCTGCTTGAATAACACGCTGATAATACGTTACTGCCTGCTTTTTATCATTTGATAACCGGTAACATTCCGCAATCCGAAATAATACTCTAGCTTTTTCAGCTTTGTTTCTTTTAACTCGAGTATAAGCCTGCTTATACAAGTCAATAGCAACAGAATATTGTTCAGTATCAAAAGCAGCATCTGCGTCTGATCCATAATTCCGCTGTGCGGTAACCTCCCCTGTTTGAATCACAAGGAACATTATAAAAACTGCAATTCCTAATCGGTATAGTCTCTGTTTCATATAAAAAATATTAACTCTAATTCAGTGCGCTAATTTAGCAAATTATTTAATACAAATAAAAGAACAATTATTTTATTTTTAAACTTTATTTTTAAACTTTTAAAAATCAGTTATTTATTATTTGAATTTTCTAATTAATTCTTTCAAAACTTTCTAAAAATTCGCAAATACCTCAATGCTATATTAAGATAATTGTCTTTTTTACGACATTTATACGTTATTTCTTTACTGGAAGTTTCAAAGAATTCTTTTCTTTTCGTCTTTGTTGCCACATTAATAAATCGTAAGCGATTGGTGTAGCATTTAAAATAGAAGAATAAGTTCCAATAACAACCCCAAACATCAAGGCAAAAGCAAATCCACGAATTACCTCACCACCAAACAAAAACATGGATAACAAAACCAAGAATGTGATACCTGAAGTGTTCAAGGTTCTACCCAATGTACTATTAATAGCATCATTCATATTGGTTTTCATGTCACGTTTCGGATAGAGTGTCATATATTCGCGAATTCTATCAAAAATAATCACGGAGTCCATAATTGAATACCCAATAATAGTGAGAATAGCCGCAATAAAATGTTGGTCAATATCAAGACTGAAAGGCAAAATTCCATAAAGCAAGGAGAAAATTGAAATCGTAATAAAGGTGTCATGGATAAGCGACCCAACGGCTCCTAAACCCCATTGCCATCTCTTAAAACGAATAGCAATATAAATAAAGATTATCAGTAGAGAAAAGAATACTGCTAAATAGGCACTCTTTAACAAGCTATACGCTATAGTCGGTTCCACTTTTTGAGAACTTAACCTGCCAAGTGCTTTTTTATCGGCATGAGACATAAAATCGCCGATAGAAAGTTTGTTCTTATAGTATTTATTTAATCCTTCATATAATTTTGCTTCCACCATGGAATCCGCCCTAGCAGTTTTTTCACTAAGCATATAAGAGGTAGTGATTTTCACCTGATCGTTAGGTCCAAAAGTTTTTACTTCGGGTTTCTGACCATCAAAAACTTTTGCCAAAGATAAACGGATGTCTTCAGTTTTCACATCCTGATCAAAACGTACAACAAAACTTCTTCCACCGAGAAAGTCAATACCATAACTTAATCCTCTAAAGGATAAAGAAGCAATACCTGCAACCACAAGAGCCATAGAAAGAATATAATAGTACTTTCTAACTCCAATAAAATTAATATTTACTTTCGTCAAAAAGCTTTTTGTAAATTTATTCCATACATTAATAGTGATGTTTTTCGCCATCATCCATTCAAAAATCAAACGAGTAATAAAGATAGAACAGAATAAAGAGCTAATGATACCAATAATTAAGGTAGTAGCAAAACCTTGAACAGGTCCGGAACCGAAAATGTATAAAACAATACCAGTAAGTAAAGTCGTTACGTTACTATCAATAATTGACGAATAGGCATGTTTATAACCATCGTGTATTGCCAGTCGAATGCCCTTACCTGTTCGAATTTCCTCTCGAATACGCTCGTAGATAATAACGTTTTTATCCACATCCATCCCAATTGTTAGAACAATACCGGCTATCCCAGGTAAGGTTAATACGGCTCCCAAGGAAGCTAAAATTCCAAATACAAAGAACATATTTGTAAACAAGGCGATATCAGCAACAAGACCTGCTCTGTTGTAATAAAATGCCATGTACATAAGTGTAACGATAAAAGCAATAACCATTGACATAAGACCAGCATTAATAGCTTCCTTCCCCAGTGTTGGACCAACCACAGCCTCTTCAACAATGCGAGCAGGTGCCGGAAGTTTACCGGCTTTTAAAATATTAGCTAAATCTTTTGCTTCTTCAAGGGTGAAGTTTCCTGTGATAGATGAAGAGCCATTAGGAATTTCACTTTGCACTGTAGGAAATGAATATACATAGTCATCTAAAACGATAGCTACTGATTTTCCAATGTTGTTTGCAGTCAAATTTTTCCATATACTTGCACCTTCAGAGTTCATTCTCATGGTGATTTCGTTGCCTTGATTTTGGGCAATATCTTGACGAGCATCCACGATAACATCACCGCTTAAGGATGAAGTACCATCACGAGTTGCTTTTAGAGCAAGAAGTTGCAGTGTGGTTCCTTTTTTATCGGCATCAACAGCTTTTATCGTCCACATAAGATGCATTTCGCGCGGGAAGATTTGCTTAATTAATGGATTGCGCAACATCACACCCACCTTAGCTGTATCAAAAACTTGGCAGAAACCTACAACGGGTCCTTTGTTAGGATAATAGCTTCCTTTTTCGTCTTTACTTAATGCCGGCTGTAGATAAGCTAGTAAAGGGTGATCTTTTGCATAATCTTCAAAGGATTGCTTTGCATTCTTGTCTTTACCTTTTGCACTATCTTTTGAAGCTTTATGAGCAAAGGTTTCTTTTTTGGTTGTATCTTGCTTTTCAGCTTTTCCGTCAGCAGTTTCGCTTGCTGCAAGTGAATCCACTTTTTTGGCAGTATCTCCATTTGCAAGGAAAGTTTTTAACTTTTTATCTGCTTCATCAATATAGGAATATACATCTTTATATTCATAGGTTTCCCAGAATTCTAATTTTGCAGTTCCTTGGATAAGTTTACGAACACGTTCGGGATCTTTTACCCCAGGCAATTCAATTAAAATTCTTCCACTGGTTCCGAACTTTTGTATGTTTGGCTGCGTTACACCAAAACGGTCAATACGAGTACGCAGTATATTAAATGTACGATCAACAGCAGCATCGGTTTCTTTACGAATTTTTGTAATTACTTCATCATCAGTAGAATTAAAAGTAATTTCATCTTTCAAACCCACAATAAAAAATGACGCAAGCTTTGCATTCGATTTATTGTTTGCTTTAAATGATTCACCGAAAAGGGTTACAAAATCTCTATCGCTACTTTCATGCATTTTTCGAGCATCATCAAGAACTTTATTAAAAAATGGGTCTTTAGTGTTCTGTGCTAAAGCTTTTATGATATCCGGCACCGACACTTCCATCGTAACATTCATACCACCTTTAAGGTCAAGACCAAGATTGATTTCACGTTCTCTACATTCTTTAAATGTATATTTACGAATCCAAGCGAAATTGTATATCACTTCACTCGACATAGAATCGAGATAAAAATTCTCTTTACCGTTTAATACTGAATCCAAATAATAGCGTTCCATTTCTGGATTACCTTTGGAAAGCTTTTTGGCAATGATTTCTGCACCACTATTCTTTGCATATACCTTGGCATCTTTCTCCACCATGCGGGTGCATAAAGTGAATGAAAGCTGAAACACACACACGAGTGCAATTAGTATCGCTAAAAATTTGAAAACTCCTTTATTTTGCATATCTTACAATGTTTTTATAATGTTCTTTTTTTTTTGAACGTGCAAAGATAGAATTTCCTTTGATACCAACCAATATTTTATTTAAACTTTCTTAAAAAAATAAATTTTCAGTCTTCAAATTTTCCTATTGATTTTATTTTACTACCTTTGCAGTATCAATGTTTTTCGCAATTTATCAACCAATTTTTTACCATGAAAAATAATTTTATTTTCATTTTCTTTTTTATGCTGCTTTTTGCAAAAATTTCGTTTTCGCAAACAATTTTTGACTACGGCTTTAAAAAAACTAACAACATTCCCATGAGTGATTCATCCGGAAAAATTTTAAGACATGCATGGGTCGGGGGACTAAATTCATGTCAGTTTTCGGAAATTGATTTGAATTTTGATGGAATAAACGACCTTTTTGTGTTCGACAAAACAGGAAATAAATCTTTGACTTTTATAAATAATGGCATACCTGATAGTGTAGATTATACCTATAACTATTAT
Source organism: uncultured bacterium (assembly GCA_903858655.1). Taxonomy (GTDB): domain Bacteria; phylum Bacteroidota; class Bacteroidia; order Bacteroidales; family CAIWKO01; genus CAIWKO01. The sequence goes on from CAIOJS010000229.1 coordinate 9,488, forward strand.
TATCAAAAATATTTTCCAGATTTTAATGGCTGGGCGCATATTTTAGATTATAATAAAGATCACAAAAACGACATCTTTACTTATACATTGGCAGGAATTAAAGTGTATAAAAACATCTCAACTACTTCGCTAAAATTTCAATTATTGTATCCTATCCTAAATTCTAATATGGGAAGCAATATTTCCAACATTGCAGTAACGCCTGATGATTATCCGGTTTTCTATGATATTGACCGAGATGGAGATATTGATGTGGCGACTTTTTTTGGATTAGGACAGTTTGTGGAGATGCACAAGAATCTTTCGCAAGAACTTTATGGCAATTCCGACACCTTATTATTAAAGTTGCGCTATCATTGTTGGGGAGATTTTTCAGAAAATTCTTTAAACAATCAATTAACCCTGAATATTACCTGCCCTTGGCGTTGTAGTGAAATCAATAGTGGAAAAGCTACACGTCACACTGGTTCTACTTTGCTTGCCGGAGATTTTAACGGTGATAATCTAACCGACCTTATTGTTGGTGACATTGATTATTTCAATTTGATAAAACTTACCAATGGTAACACCAACGATTCGGTTCACATGATTGCTATGGACACCTTGTTTCCCTCGGTTACACATCCCGTTAAATTCAATTCTTTTCCGATTGCGAGCTATATTGATGTGAACAATGATAACAAAAAAGATTTATTGGTTTCGCCGTTCACATCCAACATGACTTTAGCCGAGAGCTACAATAGTATATGGTATTACAAAAATATTGGCGACACGGTGACTCCAAACTTCTCTTTTGTAAAACCCAATTTTTTGCAAGATGATATGATTGACTTCGGAACGGGAGCTTATCCTGTGATATATGATTTCAACAGCGATGGGTTGTCGGATATTATGGTGGGGAATTATGGCTATCTCGATTCATCCTATTATGAGTTTGGTTATTTGAAATCGAATTTCAGAAGTCAGATTGCGGTTTTGCAAAATACGGGCACTGCAACGAATCCTTCGTTTCATATTGCTACGAGAGATTATGCTAACCTTTCGCAACTTCATCTAATAGGTCTATATCCTACCTTTGGAGATATGGACCACGATGGTGATGTGGATATGATATGTGGACAATCGGACGGCACTTTAATTTATTTCGAGAACTTGGCAGGTGCCGGAAATATACCTATATATAATAGTCCCGTTTATAATTATAAAGGAATAGATATAGGCGACTTTAGTGCACCCCAACTTTTCGACTTGAATGGCGATAATCTTCTTGACTTGGCAATCGGCAAAAAGAATGGTTATATCACCTATTATCAAAATATCGGAACTCAAACAAATCCGGCTTTTCAAAAGATAACAGATTCTCTTGGGAAGGTTTTTGTGGTGGATCCTTCCGTTTCTTATACAGGATATAGCACTCCTTGTTTTTTTAAAGATGGAACTCAAACGAAACTCTTCGTTGGCTCAGACTTGGGACGCATCTATTATTATAAGAATATAGATGGCAATTTGGCAGGCAAATTTACTGCAACAGATTCTGTTTTGATTTTTACAGATGCCGATTCCACCACTTTATTTGTTAAGGATGGGATTCAAACCGGTGTTGCGGTTTATGATTTCAATAATGATGGGTACAAAGATATGGTATGCGGAAACTTTTCAGGGGGACTGACTTATTATGAAGGGAAATTTCCGCACAATTATAATTCCATTGAAGATTACCAGCAGCTTTCTGAAATCACTTTTGAGGTTTATCCGAATCCCGCTTGTGATAAAGTTACTGTGGATTTTGAACAAAACTATTCCGCCATGCTTCACATTGAATTGTATGACATCCTTGGTAAAAGAATTTTGACAAAAGATGTAGCCTCGGTGACAAACACCACTATAGACGTATCATCGCTGAAGAACGGTTTTTACTTTTGCCGACTTTTGGCTTTAGATAATACTAATAAATGGAATTTAGTCGGTACTAAGAAAATCATTATCCTCAGATAACCATTTTCCAATAACAATAAAACAATTGAACAATAAAACAATTGAACCTTTAATAACCCAATCTGCCAAATACAATCTCCCTGCTTAAAAGTTCGGTTTCAAATCATATTGCTTATAGAAGTCTTCAATATATTGAACGGCTTCTTCGGCAGTGTCAACCAAGCCAAATAAATTCAAATCGGTGGGGTTGATGTTTTTTTCCTCCACCATTCTGTCGCTTATCCATTCTACTAGACCTTTCCAATAATCTTTCACCACTAATACCACAGGAAAATTAACCAACTTCTGCGTTTGGATGAGGGTGATGGCTTCGAAGAGTTCGTCGAGGGTGCCGAAACCGCCGGGCATCACCACAAAGCCTTGGGAATATTTCATGAACATGACCTTGCGGACGAAGAAATAATCGAAGGAAAGATATTTATCGGGATCAATAAACACATTGGGCGATTGCTCGAAAGGCAACTCGATGTTTAAGCCTACCGACTTGCCCCCTGCAAAGTGCGCGCCTTTGTTGGCGGCTTCCATGATGCCATGACCGCCACCCGAAATAACACCAAAGCCTGATTTGGCAAGCTTATAGGCTACTTCTTCGGCTAATCTGTAATATTTATGGGACGAGGAGGTGCGCGCCGAGCCAAAGATGGTTACGCAGGGACCTATCTTTGCCAATTTCTCGAATCCTTCGACAAATTCGGCTAAGACTTTAAATATCTGCCACGAATCGTTGATTTTTATTTCATTCCAATCTTTTGATTTTATGGCTTCTTGCAAGCGTTCTTCTTCTTGTTCGTTTAATGAATGCATGGTTTTTTATTTTTTGCAAAGGTAAGGAATATTCCTTTATGTGGGTTTGTAAAAAGAAAAAGGCTTGCCTCATTTGGGGCAAGCCTTTTGTGAAGTAATGAATCTTCCCTCAACTTACATTTACGCATACATAAGTTTCCCTTTTGCTTCAGGAATAGGGCGTTTTAATAGCTTTGCTGTTTCTATCCATTCTTCAATAACAACTTCAATATTGTTTAATGCTTCACTATACGTGGCGCCATCAGCCATGCATCCTTCCAATTCGGGAACTTCGGCGATAAATGATTTGTCTTCATTGCTCCAATATAGAATTACTTCGTAGCGATATTTCGTTTTCATTTGATTAGCTTGTATTTAATTAATAGATTTCTAGTTTGCTTTACTTGATAGGGTTTAGCTTTGTTTTGATGGGGTTGCAGATTGATAATTTCAGTCACTCCTTCTTTATAAAATATATAATGGTCGCCTTTTATGCGTAATTGAAACCCAAGATGTTTCAATAGTTCGCATAATTCTGAAAATGGAATATTCTTATCTGCTATTCCGCTGAGAATTCTAAGAGCAAGTTTTTTATGCTTTTCCATTTTAGTGTGAAGGTTCGATTCTTATTTTTTTTACAAAGATAGAAAAAAATAATCTATCAGCGTTTTCTTTTTATATAAAAACAAAAAAAGGCTTGCCTCTTTATGGAGCCAAGCCTTTTCATTTTTGTAGTGCAGTGTAGAAAATCTTTTTAAAAGGCACAGCCTTTTTTGATATTTCCGATGGAGGCTGAGGCTGCTGACGAACGGGGAGTCTGAGTTGAAGTTTTGAAATATAACCCAACAACTTATCACAAATGTTTATTAGAAGTAGTACGCTTAAAATAGACACAATAGCCTCCTAAAATTTTGTCGGCAATTTAAAAGTTATGTGTTTATAATTTCTTCATCGCTTATTACACCTACATCCTCTATTATTTGAAGGAAAGTAAAAATAGGAGCTTTACATCTCAAAGCAATAGCTATTCCATCAGATGTTCTACAATCAAACTCAAAAGTATTTAAACCATCAGAAAGCATTAAAATAGTATAAAATATATGATCGTGGACAGTATCTATCAGAACTTCTGTTACCTCCAATCCAAAAGTATCAAATAAAACTCGAAAAATGTCATGAGTTATTGGTCTCGGAGGTTTTATATGCTCCAATTCTAATGCTATTGATTGAGCTTCGGGAGCCCCAATTACAATCCCAAATTTTTTCCTATTTATATTATTATCAAAAACAAGAGAATATGCATTTTTTTGTTGTGATGCTTCAGTTATTCCAACAATTCCAAGCTCAACCTTGTCTTTATCAAGTAATCTATTTTCAGAACGTATTTTTGGAATTTCTTCAAAAGTTTTGATATAAGAATTAGATTTTAAAAAATCTTTAATTTGACTTATTTCTTTAAAAATCTGCATGACTTGATCATCAGTACTGCTAATGATTATATTTGATGCTTTTATCCAACCTATAGCCGGTTTATCCTTAATTAATTTTACAATACTTCTACTAACAAGCCCAGCTAACTCATTCTTATTATTCCAATATCTACATAATTTTTTCTCCAGAACATGTCTAAAATCAATTAATTTATTCTTGCAAATTTCATTTTTTTCAGACTTCTCAAGTAACAATTTATCTAAATCATGGAATAAAAACGAAATTGTTGGAATGTTTTTAAATAAAGCATATTCGTATTCTATTTGTGTATAACTTTTCTCATTTTTAGCAATTGAACCATATTTCCCTGCTGAAATAATTATAAAATAATCACAATTATCAATAACTTTTTGAATATAACTCCATACGGAATCATCACCAGAAGGGAAAAGCTCCATTCCTGCCGGAATACAATCCAATTCAAGAAGTGCCTTCATTACTTCATTTCTTTCTTCAATTAGATCAGAATAGGTTGAACTTACAAAGACTTGGAATTTTTTATCCATATTATTTTAATTTATTTTTTTTCTATAACAAATTTATCGCCTCGGTATCCCCTCTCAAAAAGCCATCCAACATAGCAGCCTCCCTTGTGCGAAGTTTGCAACGTCGCACTCAATTTCCTCCTCTAGACAATAGCTTTGTCGGGAACAAGCCCGTTTTTTCAAGCAGTCTCTAAACTCCACTTTTATTTTTAATTAGTTAAGCCCCCACCTTCTTCATCTTAATAACGATGTCAATTGTTTCGTCTTCAATCAGGGTGATATCCACCACGGTGCGTTCGTATAAAATCAGGGTGGCGACGATGTTGGTTGGTTCGAAGTTTTTAGATTCCAAAAATGCTTCTCCATGGGTGTTGGTGGTTGCTTGGGGTCCGCCTGTGCCTAAGTTTTTGCCAAGACGCAACAGCACGCCGGGCAATATGGCATGTGTGTCGAAATCTTCCGCACGGACGTTCACCCTGCCATAGTTCGCTATGTGAGTGAATTCCATGCCCCATTCCATGCAAAATTCATGGCGAACGCCTTTCGATTTGCGTTGAGCGGCATGTTCAATATCGTCCCAAAGCAACACAATCAGGTCGTCAGCCAATTTGCGTTCCGCCGTTAGGGCGTCTTGTGCATCGCCCATAGCGTCCTTCTTTGTCGATTTATCTAAAATTTGAGTCCCCAAATTATCTAAAGCAGTTTTTATCATAGATTTGGGGTATTCTGTCAAAGGGGCGCCACCGGCTGCCACGCGCGTAGTTTCGCCATCTATAAAATCGGAGGCAAGTTGTTTTATTTGGGCTTCGGTGTTGAGCGGACCCAATTTGCCTGTGAAATGCAAATGATATACGGCGCGAATGGCAACTTCCCAACCTACCAATTTGTCTATAATTTTGAAATTGACAATTTGCATGGCATGTGAAGCCAAGCTTTTTAGTTTCGCGAGATTTGTAATAATGGAATCATTAACGGATTTGAAGGCACCGGCGCAAATGTCGAACACATTGCGGGCATGTTTAAATGCCGGTTCACGCAGGTTAAGGGCAGCTTGATTGGCAGCAGAAAAAGGGCTTGTACCTTCCTCAGCTTCGTCGTTGCGGGCTTTTGCGGTGCTCAGAGCGGCTTCTCTAGCGTCGTCCGATTTTGGAATACTTACTATATAGCTCATGGTTTTATGTTTTTATGTTTATGTTTACTATTTCCTTTAAAGTACTGACAACATTCTTATAAAAATGGTTGTACGAAAACAAAATATTTTTGTTTCGGATACTAAAATCTTTTGTTTTTGGGTGATTAGCTCCATCGAAAAATCTACAGTTTTGCATGACTGTTTGCAGAGATATTTTTTGACATCCCCTATTTCAACATAAATATATATAGGTATAATTTAAAAATTACGACCATTACTATATCGCGAAATGGTCATAATTTATAAATTAGAGGCATTACTATATCGCGA
>CAIOJS010000230.1 GCA_903858655.1 uncultured bacterium
AAATTATTGGTGACACAATTTAGATTCTTTTTATATTTGAAAAATTTTTCATTATGCAACAAACCAATAAGACAAATTACACCTATCCGCTAATCACGCTGACCACCTTGTTTTTCATGTGGGGATTTATCACTGTTTTAAACGATATTTTAATTCCCTATTTGAAAGGAGTGTTCGAACTCACTCACTTTCAGGCGAACTTGGTACAGTTTGCATTTTTTGGTGCCTATTTCATCGGCTCGCTCATTTACTTCATTCTATCTTTGACTTTAGGCGACCCCATCAATAAAATAGGATATAAAAATGGTATCCTCATAGGTTTATTTATTTCGGCAATAGCATGTTTTTTATTCTATCCTGCAGCAAACACCTTTCATTCTTTTGGTGTATTTCTTGGGGCTTTATTTTTGTTAGGCATCGGATTTACCATATTGCAAATTGCTGCCAATCCGTATGTGGCAATCTTAGGGTCGCCCGAAACGGCATCGAGTCGCTTGAATCTTTCGCAGGCATTTAATTCCTTGGGCACCACCATAGCGCCTGTGTTAGGAGGTTTTTTTATCTTTGAATATTTTGCAACCAATTCAAATAGTGGTGCGCAATCGGTAAAAATTCCGTATTTGATTATTGGTATTGTATTAATTTTATTGATGGTGTTTATTTGGTTTTCTAAGCTTCCCGTGTTCAAAAGCACCGAACATATCGAAACAAAAGCAGGAGCCTTGAAACATCCCAATTTGGTGTTTGGCATGTTGGCAATCTTTTTTTATGTCGGTGCCGAAGTTGCTATTGGCAGCAATTTGGTATCCTTCCTTAAACTTCCACAAATAGTTGGCTTCACAGATTCGGAAGCGAGCAACTACCTTGCCTACTATTGGGGCGGTGCCATGATTGGCAGATTCCTAGGAGCCATTTCCTTGAGTGCGATGAAAAAGACATCCAAGTATCTATTAATGCTCCTAATGGCGGTGTTGACTTTTTTGTTGATTTTTGTTGTAACATGGTATATGAAAGGGCTAACATTCGACAAAGTTTGGTACTATTTAATCTTTATCGTCATCAATTACTTTATGTTTATGCTCGGACGTTCCATTGCTTCACGAACCCTCGCGTATTTCTCGGTCTTGGCGTTTTTACTTTTGCTCACGGCAATTTTCACCAGCGGCATGGTATCCATGTGGTGTATGTTGGCAATTGGCTTATTCAATTCCATCATGTGGTCGAATATTTTTACTTTGGCTATTGACGGATTAGGACGTTTCACCTCGCAAGGCTCTTCTTTGTTGGTGATGATGATTTTGGGCGGCGCACTGTTACCTCCTTTACAGGGAATGTGTGCCGATACATTTGGCGTGCAGGCGGCTTTTGCAGTACCATTGTTTTCATATATTTATCTCGTATTTTATGGACTTAAAGGCTATAAATTAAAAACCACCCTATGAAAGAATATGTTGTAGGTATTGATATTGGAGGCACCAATACCGTTTTCGGCTTTGTGGATCAGCAAGGGAATTGCATTCAGAAAACTTCGTTTGAAACCTCCTTATTTCCCGAACCAAAAGAATTTGTTGAGCATCTTTCTCAAAAAATTCAAGAGGTCTTAACCCAACTTCCCGACACAAATATAATTGGCATTGGCATCGGCGCTCCGAACGGCAACTTTTATAATGGCACCATAGAGTTTGCCCCTAACCTCAAATGGAAAGGAATAGTGCATCTGACGGAAATGTTTAAAACCTATTTTCATCTGCCGATATTATTAACCAACGATGCCAATGCTGCAGCTATAGGCGAAATGATTTATGGCAATGCAAAAGGCATGAAAGACTTTATTCTGATAACATTGGGTACAGGTGTGGGTAGTGGAATCGTTGTAAACGGCAACATGGTGTATGGACACGATGGCTTTGCCGGTGAACTCGGACATGCTATTATTATTCCTGAAGGGCGCGCATGTGGATGTGGTCGTAAAGGATGTTTAGAAGCATATTGTTCTGCAAAAGGTATTAATAAAACATATTTAGATTTTCTGAAAAGTGAAGGAAAAACTCCCGAAATTCCCGAAACGGAAATCACGCCGCACTTTATTTTCGAGAAAGCCAAAGCTCAAGATAAAACCGCACTAAAAACCTATGATTACACAGGTGCTATTCTTGGGTTGGCATTGGCAAATAGTGTGGCTTACACAAGTCCTGAAGCCATTTTCATCTTTGGGGGAATAACAAATGCAGGAGATATTTTATTCGAACCGATTAAAAAAAGCTTTGAAGACAATCTTTTGAATATCTATAAAAACAAAATAAAAATTCTCCCTTCGGGTATAAAAGAAAACGATGCGGCTATATTAGGCGCAGCGTCTCTCATTTGGAATACTATTGCAACTCATTCGTAAAGTTCATAATTTAACATCGCAAAACCACCAATAAATAATCCCAATAAAATGAAAAAGTACTTGTTTGTTTCCGCGCTTTCACTAAGCTTACTGATTTCGGCTAACGTTAAAAGCCAAAATCAAGAAATAGCCATCTTGCCAAAACCTGTTGAATTGACGCAACAAAAAGGCAGCTTTAAACTAAACTCTAAAACCATAATTATTGTAAACAATAAAGAAACTGCGGGACGCGATGCGGAAATATTCAATCAATACTTATCGAAATATTACGGCAAATCCTTGGAAGTATCCCAAGATTTAACCCTTAAAACAAAAGCAATAAAAATCTTCGATGTTCATGATATCACCATGCCCGACGATGCCTACCGTATGCAGGTTACGCCCGATTCTATTCTTATTGAAGGCAAAGGAGCCGGGGTGTTTTATGCTTTGCAATCGCTACGACAAATGCTTCCCCCAACAAAGGCAGAAACGCTTGATGTTCCTTGTGTAAGCATTTACGATTATCCAAAATATACATGGCGAGGCATGCATTTGGATGTTTGCCGCCATTTTTTCACAACTATGGAAGTGAAAAAGTATATTGATATGATTGCCTTTTATAAAATGAATGTGTTTCATTGGCATCTCACCGACGATCAAGGTTGGCGCATCATGATAGATAAATATCCGAAATTGGCAACGGTGGGTGGCTTCAGAAAAGGAACGCTGATTGGCAAATACACCACAACTAATCAAAAATTCGACACGATCCGTTACGGTGGATATTATACCAAAGAAGACATACGCGACATCGTTAAATACGCTTCAGACCGTCACGTTTTGGTTGTTCCCGAAATAGAGTTGCCCGGACACAGCATGGCGGCATTGGCTGCTTATCCCGAGTATTCTTGCACAGGTGGGACTTTTGAAGTGTCCAAATTGTGGGGCGTTTTTGATGATGTATATTGCACCAAGGACGAAACCATTAATTTTCTGAAAGATGTTTTGGCGGAAGTGATGGAGTTGTTCCCGGGGAAATATATTCATATTGGTGGCGATGAATGTCCAAAAACACGCTGGAAAGTTTGCCCTAATTGTCAGGCTGTGATGAAACGCGAAGGATTGAAAGACGAAAACGAATTGCAAAGTTATGTGGTGAGAAGCGTAGAAAAGTTTGTAAACTCCAAAGGAAAAACAATCATAGGTTGGGACGAAATATTAGAAGGTGGTTTAGCTCCCAATGCTGTCGTGATGTCATGGCGGGGCAAGGATGGAGGTATTGCTGCTGCGAAACTTCAACACTATGTCGTGATGTGTCCGGGAGAATATTGCTACTTAGACCATTATCAAGGAAATCCGGCAACAGAGCCCATCGCCATAGGCGGAAACACTACGGTTGAAAAAGTATATTCATTCAATCCCTTACCCGGAGAACTAACACCTGACCAAAAGAAGTATATTCTCGGAGCTCAGGGAAATGTTTGGACAGAGTACATTGCCGAGTATAAAAAAGTTGAATATATGGCTATGCCTCGATTGATTGCCCTCAGCGAAGTGCTTTGGCTTCCGGAAGATAAAAAGAACTATGCCGATTTTTATATCCGATTGAAAAAACATACTGCTTTGCTCGATATGATGGGCATCAACTATGCTAAACCTAAGTAAACATGTTTCGAAAGAAAGTTTCGCTGTTTTTTTGTTTATTCGTTTTTGGTTCTATAATCAAAGGCTATACGCAAATTGCAGATACTATTTTTCTGAATAAAGATTGGAGCTTTACAGAACAAGGAGCAGAAAATTGGCTTCCGGCGAATGTTCCGGGAACTGTGCATACCGACTTGTTTGTAAATAAAAAAATCCCTGATCCGTTTTATGGCTGCAACGAAAAAGACCTGCAATGGATAGAAACAAAAAATTGGGAGTATATAACCTCATTTACAATCGATGAGGCTACCTTAAAAAATAAGCACATAGAACTCATCGCAGAAGGTTTAGACACCTACGCCAAAGTGTATATAAACAAACACCTCATCTTATCAGCGAACAATATGTTTCGCTCATGGAATACGGATTGCAAAAGCTTTTTACATAGCGGCACGAACGAAATTCGCATTGTTTTTGAATCTCCTGTTATTAAGGGAAAAGAAGCTGCCACAAAATTATCCTACACCTTGCCAGGTGATGAAAAAGTCTTTGTGCGAAAAGCGCAATATCAATTCGAATGGGATTGGGGTCCGCGATTTGTTACTTGCGGAATTTGGAAACCTATTTATCTCCGAATATGGAACGATTGCTCTCTTGATGATGTTCAATTTATTCAACACGAATTAAATGAAAGTGAAGCCAAACTAAGCATTGCCTCCACACTGCGTTCTGATATCTCTGAAACGGCAACCCTCAAAATTACTGACGCTAATTCGGGAATAGTTTACGCTACAAAAAGCATCACCCTTAACAAAGGCATTCAGACAAGACCTCTTGATTTCACCCTAAAAAATCCATTACTATGGTGGACGCATGATTTGGGGGTTCCTTATCTATATCATTTCAATGTTGAAGTTCTTATAAAAAACAAAACGATAGCCCAACGCAGCCTCAGTGTCGGTTTACGAACCATTGAAGTGATGAATGAAAAAGACAAAATTGGCGAATCCTTTTATTTCAAACTGAATGGAATCCCCATTTTTATTAAAGGCTCCAATTATATCCCGCAGGATAACTTTTTACCTCGGGTTACCACTCAAAACTATGACGATTTGCTAAACATAACTTGTAATAGCAATATGAATATGCTGCGAGTGTGGGGGGGGGGGATTTATGAAAACGATATCTTTTACAATCTTTGCGATGCGAAAGGCATACTTGTTTGGCAGGACTTTATGTTTGCCTGCGCTATGTATCCGGGCGACAGTGCTTTTCTCAACAATGTGACCATAGAAGCTACGCAACAGGTGAAACGCCTTCGAAACCATCCGTGTCTGGCTCTTTGGTGCGGCAACAACGAAATTGACGAAGGATGGAAAAATTGGGGTTGGCAAAAACAATACAACTATAGCCTTGCCGACAGTAGCGAAATTTGGAACAATTATGTCAACGTATTCAACAAAATATTACCCAAAACGATTCAGCAAAACGATTCCCAGCGATTCTATTGGCAATCGTCTCCCAAATATGGTTGGGGACGTTCGCAAAGCATAACAGATGGCGACTCCCATTATTGGGGCGTTTGGTGGGGTATGGAACCTTTCGAGATGTATCGGAAAAAGACGGGGCGCTTTGCAAGTGAATACGGCTTTCAAGGATTTCCCGAACGAAGCACTTTGGACAAATTCTCCATCAAAGAGGATAGTTACTTGTATTCTGATGCGATGAAATGTCATGAGAAACACCCCACCGGATTCGAAACCATAAAAACTTATATGTTGCAAGAATACAAAGAACCGAAAGGCTTGGATGATTATATTTATGTGAGCCAATTGTTGCAAGCCTATGGCATGAAGACCGCCATCGAAGCACATCGAAATGCAAAGCCTCGCTGTATGGGAACGCTCTATTGGCAATTCAACGATTGTTGGCCCGTGGTTTCCTGGTCGGGTACGGATTATTATCACAACCCAAAAGCCTTACAATATTTTGTTAGAAATGGGTTTAAAAACATACTTGTTACGCTAACCAATAACTACAAAACCATTGACGTGGAAGTCATCTCCGATTCTTTAAGCGACGTGAACACCCAACTCGAACTGAAACTTATGAATTTCGCAGGCACTATTCTCTGGCAACAAACCAAGAGTATCAGCATAAAAGCAAACAGTAGCCAAATCACCGATACTCTAAATAAGACTTTGTTGCTTCCTGATACATCCCAATTAAAATCATCCCTCCTTTCTGCTAAGCTAATCGTGAACAACAAAACTATTGCTGATAACATACTTTATTTTGAAGCACCTAAAGACTTAGCCCTCGAAAACCCTGAAATTACTTACGATTTAGATAGTCTTTCCAACGGCTGTATCATAAGCATCCACACCCATAAACTCGCCAAAAACATTTTCATCAGCTTTGATGGCTTAGAAGGCAAGGATGTATCCCTTTCAGATAACTTCTTCGATCTGTTGCCCAATTCAACGGTAAGAATTATTGCCACCACCAAAGTCTCTTACAAACTTCTCAAAGAAAAAATAAAAGTTCGTTCCTTATTTGATGTCAAATAACTCCTTTTACTATGAAAAAAATAGCATTCCTTTTCCTTCTTTTATGCGGATTCCAATTTGGTTTCGCGCAGCAACAGGATTATTCCTCTTATGTAAACCCCTTCATCGGAACAGGTGGACACGGGCATACCTATCCCGGGGCTACGCTTCCCTTTGGCATGGTGCAACTCAGCCCCGACACCCGACTCTCAGGATGGGATGGCTGTTCGGGCTATCATTATTCTGATACCATCATCTATGGTTTTTCTCACACCCATCTTAATGGAACAGGCTGTTCCGACTATGGCGACATCTTGCTTATGCCCACAAGCGGCACAGTAGATATAAAAGACTATGCTTACGCTTCTTCCTTTTCGCACAAAAACGAAAAAGCCTCCCCAGACTATTATGGAGTTACCCTTAAAAAGAGTAACATCAAGGTTGAACTCTCCGCCACCGAACGCATCGGTTTCCATAAATATACCTATGCATCTACTTCTGAAAACAATATTATTCTTGATTTGCAGCATCGCGATATAGTACTCGATGCTTATGTTGAGTTTGTGAGCAACACCCACATCCGCGGTATGCGTAAATCGAAAGCTTGGGCTAATAATCAAGTGCTCTATTTTGACATACAGTTCTCGAAACCTTTCACGAATTATGGTTTGTGTGTGCTCGATTCGTTGGGTAATATCATTCAGACAGATAAAAATAAGGCAAGCGGAACCCGTGTGAAAGCTTATTTCACCTTCGATGGTGCTAAAGAGGTATTGGTTAAAGTTGGTTTGAGTGCCACCTCTGTTGAAGGTGCTCTGAACAACTTGAACAGCGAACTTAAAGGATGGGATTTCGATGCCGTTCGTAACGACGCTAAAAATAAATGGAACAAAGAGCTTGGCAAAATTGAAGTGTCGGGCGGCAACAAAGATGACATCGTGAATTTCTATACGGCTTTGTACCATTGTATGATTAATCCGAACATCTATTCCGATGTGGATCGAAAATATCTCGGGCGGGATATGAAGGTGCACACTACACAAGGCTTCGATTATTACACTGTTTTTTCCCTGTGGGATACCTTTCGCGCTGAGCACCCCCTCTTGAGCATCATTGACCGAAAACGCACTGCCGACTTTGTGAACACCTTTCTGCAACAGTATCAGCAAGGCGGTCTGTTGCCTGTTTGGGAGCTTTCGTCCAACGAAACCAATTGTATGATTGGCTATCACTCCGTTCCCGTCATCTTTGATGCTTATGTCAAAGGTATCCGAAATTTTGATGGCACCCTTGCTTTGAAAGCCATGAAAGCCAGTGCCGAAAACAACGATTTCGGCTTAAATTTCTTGCGCAAATATGGTTATGTGCCCGGCGACAAAGAGCACGAATCCGTATCCAAAACCTTAGAATATGCTTACGATGATTGGTGCATTGCTTGGATGGCTAAAATGAACGCACAATATCTCGATTATGTGACTTATGTTACCCGTGCCCAATTTTATAAAGACATATTCGATCCCCAAACAGGCTTTATGCGCCCCAAGATGAACGCCGTGTGGCAAACACCTTTCGATCCTGCAGAAGTCACCTTCAATTATACCGAAGCCAATGCCTGGCAATATAGCTTTTTTGTGCCCCACGACATCAGCGGCTTGATTCGACTCTACGGAGGCAAAGACATGCTGGCAAAAAAATTGGATGAATTGTTTAATACATCCAAATCCCTAACAGGGAGAGAGCAAGCCGACATCACAGGGCTTATCGGACAATATGCCCACGGCAACGAGCCTAGTCATCACATGGCTTACTTATTCAATTACGTGAATCAAGCCTATAAGACGCAAGAACTCGCCCATAAAATTATGACAACGCTATACTCAAATCGAACCGATGGCTTGTGCGGCAACGAAGATTGCGGTCAAATGTCAGCTTGGTACGTGTTGAGTGCAATGGGTATCTATCAGGTTTGTCCGGGAAATCCTCAATTTGCCATCGGCTCCCCTTTGTTTGATGAGGCAAAGATACATCTGGAAAATGGCAACACCTTTGTCATCAAAACAAAGCTGCGTACCTCCAAAAACTTCTATATCCAAGACGCACGCCTCAACGACAGCAGCTACACCAAATGTTTCTTGAACTATTCCACCCTGATGAAAGGCGGTACCATCGAGTTTACCATGGGTCCTGCGCCAAACACCAAATGGGGAACAAAAGATGAAGACGTCCCCACGACGGGCATCACCGACCATCTCCTCCTGCCCGTACCTTACACTACCCAAAACGCTAAAACCTTTGCCGATTCCATACAAGTGGAACTCAAAACCATCACCCCAAAAACAAACATCTATTATACCACAGACGGCTCTCAGCCCGACTCAAGCAAGAACATTTATTCACACGCCCTGAATTTCAAAGAAACCACCCACCTGAAAGCCATAGCTTACAATGCCGCTTTGCACTATAGTTATGTGATGGAAGCCGACTATTTCAAGATTCATCAAGACCGTAAAATTGATTTACATTCCCAATATAGTTCGCAATACACCGGCGGTGGCGACAATGCCTTGATTGACCAGATTCGTGGCGGCAACAA
Organism: uncultured bacterium; assembly: GCA_903858655.1. GTDB lineage: Bacteria > Bacteroidota > Bacteroidia > Bacteroidales > CAIWKO01 > CAIWKO01. Next base: position 9,161 of record CAIOJS010000230.1, read on the forward strand.
TTTTCGCTTGGGCGAATGGCAAGGCTATGACAGTGTGGACTTCGAAGCTGTTGTGGATTTAGGTTCCGTACAGAAGGTTCATCGCATGGCTGGTGGATTTCTGCAAGACATCAGTTCTTGGATTTGGATGCCGAAGTATGTAGAGTATGCCATTTCGGCTGATGGTATCAACTTCAAAACCATTGCCACAGTCACTAATACTGTTGCTGACAACGATTATAAATCTACCATCAAAGATTTTGAAACAACGATGGATGTCGAAACGCGATATGTTCGTGTTAAAGCAAAGAATTTCGGCACCATCCCTTCTTGGCACTTGGGTGCAGGCTATCCTTCTTGGATATTTATTGATGAGATTACTATTGAATGAGTGAGCCTTATCAGCAGCAGATACGTGTATGTGTGAAATTATTCGTACTTTTGCAGCATGATTAGTGATACCAAAGCCCGTAGTTTAGTAAAAGGCATCAGTTGGCGGGTCATCGGAAGTATTGACACTTTCGTTATTGCCTATTTCTTTTTTGGCAAGACGTCCATTGCCCTGCCTATTGCCATCGTTGAAGTTTTTACCAAGATATTGTTGTATTTTCTTCACGAACGTATCTGGAATAAGTTCCAATTTCTACGCGAAAACGACAAACTCTCCAATTTCCGCAGCTTGGTTAAAGGCATCTCCTGGCGCTTTTTCGGCACCTTAGACACCATGGTGATTAGCTTCATCATTTCGGGCAATCCTTTGGCTTCCATCAAAGTTGGTCTCTCCGAAGTGATGACCAAAATCCTTCTTTATTATCTCCACGAACGCTTTTGGCGCAAATTCATCCGCTGGGGACGCTTACATGTTGAGGTTCCTGTTGAGGTGGATGCAAAATAAGTGACCTTCTTTTGTTAATTGGGTTGATTAAGTTGATCCCGACATTCCCGACATTTCATGTACGGGGCAGGTGCGTGTACGGGACAGGTTGAGTTGAATATGTTGAGTAAGTTAATTATGTTGATTGGTTAACTGGGGAGTCATTTATGGTCATCCCGACATTTCATGTACGGGACAGGTTCGTGGTCAATTATTGTCATTAATGGTCATAGGGTCATTAAATCATTGGGTGATTGAGTTGATTAATGAAGTATTATAAAATCTTTTCCAAACATTGGAGGTTTTTAAATAATGACTTTTGGGGTATTAATTAAAAATAATGCGACTGGTTGAAAAAAACGACATATATTTGCATTTCATTTTCTGAATAGGAAATTGAAATAACAAAACTTACTACAAATTTGTTGGGCTAGATAAAATTTGGAAACAATAGAATTACATAGATGAAAAAAAACACTATTTTTGCAAATGATTTTGAATTGGGGCTGTAAATCGAGATATTTATTATGGTAAACAATAATATTAGGCTATTATTCATATTAGGAATTATTCTCAGCATTTTCCCCGCTAAGAAGTTATTCTGTCAGCGATTTGAAAGAGGATTTGACTTTGATAGTGTTTACACCAAAGGGCTTGATTTAATTTATTCCAATCTTAGCACTGCAAAGCTCTATCTAAAAAAGTTGGAGTATTATAAAAAGGAATTGTCACCTATACAACAGGCACAAACCAATTTTTTAAGGTTGAAAGTAATTTATGCCGACACTAATGCTGTAAAGGCACTTGAAAAGAGAATGTTTGCAGCACCAAAATCCCTTGGTTATGATGATGCACTCATATATTCTGCCAAGAAATATCTTGAAAAATCAATGCCCGATAAAGCGATTCATTTACTGATGGAAGTGCTTGATACGTTAAAGAAAGGCTCAGAAAAAGCTGATTTCTGTAGTATAAGTCTGTGTGAAGCATACCGACAAAAACAGGAATACGAAAAAGGAATTGGAATGCTAAATGAGATATTGAACAGAAAAATTTCTATTTCAGATTTAAATAGGGCTTATGCCTACAATCGTTTGGCTGCCATTTATGATGAATGGGGGAATAATAAATTCAACACTGCCGATTCGGTTGAAAAATATTCGAATCTGTGCATTGTTTTATCAGAAAAAATAAATAGCAAATCAAACCTAGCATTAGCCCAAAACGAACTTTGTTTTAGGCGCACCATGGGAAAACAATATGATAAAGCCCTTGAACTATCTTTGAAAGCAGTGAAGAATTTCGATGATGCTAAAATGTATTATAGCGAGATGAGTGCCTTGATAAATCTGAGTAATATTTATATCAGATTGAAGGAATATAAGCTGGCTCTAAAGGCTGTTGTTGATGCCACCGGGCTTTGTGAGATTGAAGAAAACAGAAATCTTTTTATGCGCTTGTATCTGCAATTTGCAACCATTTATAAATTCACCGGAGATTATAAAGATGCGTATGATTTTGTGATGTTAAGCCGTACGCTACTGGATGATTTTTATAAGGATAGGATAAGTACTCAGATTAACGAACAATCAGCCAAATATGATTTGTTTACAAAAGAACAAAAAATAAGAGAGGAAGAACAAAAGAATGAGTTTCAGAAGAAACAATTGATCTTTCTTGTATTTATCTTGGTTGCCCTGTGCATTGCATTTTTTGTCAGCTATTTATATTTCAGGTTGAAGAGGAAAGAAATTATAAAGCAAAAAACGATAGAAGCCATTATTCAAACCGAGGAGAAAGAACGTAAGCGGATAGCCTCCGATTTGCACGATGGATTGGGTCCTTTATTGTCGGCGGCAAAACTCTATTTCCAAGCCTATATTGATGCCAAGGATGTGGTGAGCAAGAGTGATATAGAAGCTAAACTTAAAAGCATTATGGAAAATGCTATATCCGACACGTCGCGAATTTCGCATAATATCAGTCCTCAGATTCTTGAAAATTATGGGCTGATTGTAGCGTTGGAAAATTTTATAAGCGATATAAATATTAGTGAAAACATAAAGTTCGATATTAATTTTGATAAGCTTAAACGTTTTGGGCTTAAAGAAGAATTGACAATTTACCGTACACTTTCGGAACTAATCAACAATACCACAAAACATGCTGCGGCAACGCTGATACGTATAAATAGTTTCATTTCGGGCGAAGCGCTTAAAGTGGTTTATGAAGACAATGGCGTGGGTTTTTCTGTTGAAGAAAAAATGCAGGCACAACACGGCATGGGATTGAAAAATATAGAAAGCCGCATTAAATCTCTGAAAGGAACTATTGTTTTCGAAAGCCTTGAAGGTCACGGGATGAAAGTCGTAATTAAAATTCCATATAAAGAAATCTCTACTGATGAATCGAATTAAAATAGCCATTGTTGACGACCACGACCTCTTCAGGGAAGGTCTAAGCCTTGTATTGGGGCAAATTGAAAAATTTGTAGTTATTTTTGATACTTCCAACGGAAATTTATTTCTGGAATTTCTGCAAACATCCATTCCCGATGTGGTGTTGATGGACATCAACATGCCCGTTATTGATGGCATTGAAACAACCCGAAAAGCTCTTGAAATCAACCCGAACCTGAAAATTATCGCCCTCACCATGTTTTCCGACACCATGCATTATACGCAAATGATTCAGGCAGGTATCAAGGGTTTTATTTTAAAGAAATCAAACAAATTTGAATTGCAGCAAGCCATTTGTGCGGTTTTTGCGGGCGGTAATTATTTCAGTCAGGAAATATTGCAGAAAATGGCTTTTCAGTCGGTCAACTTTCCGAACACGACCGACAAATTTACGCAACGCGAAATGGACGTGCTGAATTTAGTGTGCAAAGGCTTAACTTCGCATGAAATTTCAGAAAAACTCTTTATCAGCGCAAAAACTGTGGAAGTTCATCGCAACAATATTTTTAATAAAGCGGAAGTGCGCAATAGCAGCGAATTAATCGTGTGGGCGATTAAACATGAATATTTCACGGTGTAAGAACCACGTTTAAAGACCCAAGACCCAAGCTCCAAATCTCAATACCCAAGGCTGTCCCCTTTGAATTTGGTTCTTGGAATTTGATATTTGGAGCTTCCTCCTAAGGGTTTTCCCTTAGTAAGATTACAGAATTTCCCTTAATGAGATTACAGACTTTCCCGCAACCGTAGGGAGTCAGATGGTAGTACTTTTGTATCGAATAAATTTACTATGAAATCTGAAAAAAATATCGTCATTTTTGCCAACAACAATTACTCATTATCTATGAGCAATTGCACTTGTATTACGATGCTTTCCTTTTCTTCATATATTTTTACGAATTCGACGCTGAAAACGTATTCTATTTATAATATATCTGTAAATGAGGCAACAACATTAATTTACGGCGAATCGAAACCCGAAAACACGACAAAAACAGCCGAAAACTACGAAATGAGCACAACATTCGCCTCAACGAACAGAGCGTTCGCCTTACCGAACAGAACGTTCGCCGCAACGAACAGAACATTCGCCGCGACGAACGGAACATTCGCCGCAACGAACAGAGCGTTCGCCTCAACGAACAGAACACTCGCCTCGCCGAACAGAGCACTCGCCGCAACGAACAGAACGTTCGCCGCGACGAACAGAGCATTCGCCTCGACGAATGGAGTAAAAATATCACCTTATATTATATACAATGAAAAAATAATTAATCCCGAAGAAATCCCGATGGCTAAGGGCTTAATTAAAATAATTAACAGTCCAACGGGAACCATAAATTTAAAATAAAACATTATGACAGAACTAAACAAAAAATTTGAACTCGTTGCCGGGTTAAGCGATTTGGGAATTGGTGAATTCGTAACCAAAAGCAAATCGCAGGCACAAGCCGAAATTGACAATGCTACCCTTGTCCCGGCTATTACTAACGCTACTACCACAAAGACTTTAATTGTGGGCATAGAAACCAAAGAGGCTAATCGCATAGCACTCATTTTGGAGGCAAAGCAGTTGACAAAGGATATTAAAGCAGACAGAAAAAAGGTCACAAAAATCATTACCGACGATTGGCCCCCGCTGATTAAGGCAGCTATTGGAGAAGATACCGGAAAGGCAAATCTGTTGGGCTATGGAGTGAAATGGGTTGATGGCGGACATACAATTGATGAACCAAGTATCAAAAACAGTGTTCCGCTTATCAAACCAATTGGAAATTATACCCATCTGGAGCAGGAAATTAATGTTATAAACAGCAAAAGCAACAAAGTTGCAGTGCCGTGGGATGTGAAACACACGAATTTATACCAGTTTTTTGGAGCGGACGCACCTACAAGCGTGAAACAATGTTCCTATCTTGGCATTATGAAAAGAGGTAAATTTATCAACCATTTTGATGCAGATGAATTGGATCAGGATGTTTGGTATTTAGCCGAATATATTCCAAAAGATGATGGCGTCCCGCCGAAAGTATCGGAAGCCGTCAAATCACATGTTATTTGATAGTATATAGGTATAATAAAAAACCGACGGGGTAGCCTGTCGGTTTTATTGAAAAGATTAGCAACGCCATTTATGGTGTTGGAAAAATCAAAAATGCTTTTGGCTAAAGCCCTTTTAAATTGTACATTTATACACGAAATAAATGTCGTGTCTAATGATAAATTGAATGTAAATAATGCAGCGAAATACCTTAAACAAATGAACAAAACCACCTCGCATACCAATGGCGTTTTAGGCATTATTTTTCTTGCCCAACAAGTGAATCCCGAAATTGGTTCTTATCAAGAGCACTTCTTGAATGAACTGTTTAATTTCACCGTGAAGTTAACAAACGGGACAATTTATATGACATTAGAAGATGCCCAAGACTATGAAGCCCGTCCAAGTAGCGTTACGTCTGACCGCTATCAGAACATTGCAAAAACATTTAAAAAACTTTAGTACTGTACATTTTACAACAACAGCTTATAAATAGGTTTTGCATTAAAAACAGTTCCAAATGAAACATTTTTACAGAAAAACCCAATGAACATCATCATCATAGAACCAAACAAAACATTTCGCGAAAGCTTGAAAACCGTTTTGAATCAAATTCAAGATTTCAATGTTGTTTTTGATACGGACTGTATAAACGATTTGCAAAGCATAAACAATGAAGCGATTGATTTTATGATTATAGATTACAGCCTTTGGGAGCATGCAGGTAATGAAATTATTATGCAAATACTCTCCGTTCATCCCGCTGCAAAATTTCTGCTTTTAGCAAATAACAAAGAAGAGTGTCATTACAATCGTTTTAAAACCATTGATGCCATTCTGAAAAACTCCACAAAAAATGAATTCGAACATAAAATACGATTCCTAATATAAAAATCCAGCCCATTTAACTTCTTGTAAAAATTGAATATAAACATAAATCTTAATAACAAAAAAGCTATGAAAACAAAACTATTGAAGAGTATCCTATTACTTATGGTATTAGCCATAAGTTTTCAGTTAGAGGCACAAACACAATCGCCAAAAAAAGCGCTCAGCTTTAATGGGAGTACACAGTATGTTTCCGGTGCAACGGGAATAAGCACAGCTCTCACGGCAATCACCATCGAAGCATGGGTGTATCACAATACCCTGCCCGGAACTGTTCAGCGATATGTAACAATTCAGCCCGAAGTGGCTGTGTTGCGCTACGATGGAACAATTTACGGGGGCACGAATGCACTGCATTTTTATATAAAGAAAACTGACGGTTCTCTGGTTGGCATGCTTGTTGAAAATGTGTTGACTACCGGAACGTGGATGCATATTGCCGGTACGTACGATGGCACAAGCATGAAACTTTACCTGAACGGCAAACTTTTAAAGACTGCATCTCCTGCCGGTGGATTGTATGCCCCATCGGGTAGTTTTTCTTTTAGTGCCAGCGGTTCAGAAGCATTCAACGGTAAGATGGATGAAGTGAGTGTTTGGAACTATGCCCGTGCAATGTCGGATATACGTGAAGATATGTACCGAAACGCACCCATTGCCAATGCAAATCTTAAAAATTACTGGCAGTTTAACAATGGAAGCGGCACCACCTTGACCGACCTGAAAGGAACAGCCAACGGTACGCTCAATAATATGACAAACGCCAACTGGATAGCTTCCACCATTCCGTTTGCAGCCGGAGCTGTAAACACCCAGATAGTAAACGCTACAGGAATAAAAACCTTTACAGGAACTGGTTTGACGATGAATTTCACTGCCAAAAGCGGCACCGATACCATCGTAGCAAGCCGCATTGATACTGTGCCAAATGTAAGCCCGACCGGGGTTTCAACAGTTTTTAATTCACAATATTGGGTAGTTAAACGTTTTGGAACAGGCACTTTCACTTCAAACCTGACTTTTACAGTAAGCGAAGATTTATTAACGGCTGACCAAAATTTGCCCACCAGCATTTTGCTTTACGCAAGAGCGGATAATTCTGATGCAAGTTGGACATCGCTCGCTACTGCCACATCGGTAAATGCAGCCAATAATACGGCAACATTTAATGGAATAAGCGCGTTCAGCCAATTTATGGTTGTAAGAAATTGCACTCCTCCCGCTATCAGCAGTCAATCAACAGCTACACAAACACGAAGTTTAAACGGAACTTTTACCGCAATTACGGTAACAGCAACAGGCACTAATGTAACGTATCAATGGTATAGCAATGCAACTGCAAGCAATAGTGGGGGAACTTCACTTGGCTCAAACAATGGCGCACAAACCAACAGTTATACCCCCCAAGCAAGCACGGTCGGAACGCTCTATTATTATTGTGTGGTAAGCTCAATATGTGGTGCAGCACAAACAAGTGCAGTTTCCGGTGCTTTTATTGTAAATCCAATTGCCACAGCCCCTGCCGGAAGCGGCACCGCAGGTGCCCCTTACCAAATAGCCAATCTGAATAATCTGTACTGGCTTTCGATAAATTCGGGATACTGGAATAAGAACTATATACAAACAGCAGATATTGATGCTTCACAAACTGCAAACTGGAATAGTGGCAGCGGTTTTTCTCCAATTGGAAATTATGCCACTCCTTTTCAAGGCACTTACAATGGACAAAACCATACGATTACAGGTTTGTATATCAGCCGAAGTTCAACGGATTATGTTGGTTTATTTGGGTATATGTTGGGTTCGGGAAATGGGGTTACAAACTTAGGTTTAATCAATATTAATATTACCGGAGGCAATTTTGTTGGTGGTTTGTTAGGTATGCGTGGTGGCGGCACCATCAGCAATTGCTATTCAACGGGTAGTGTCAGTGGAGGAGATGAAGTCGGTGGCATAGCTGGAGAATTTGATAGCGGCACCATGGACAGTAGCTATTCAAAAGCTAATGTTAGTGGCAATCATTATGTCGCGGGCTTAGTTGCATTAAATAACAACGGTACAATAAG
>CAIOJS010000231.1 GCA_903858655.1 uncultured bacterium
AAATTAGCAAAAAGTATATGACTCAAAATGATACAACTGTCTTAAGCTTCCAGTTAAAAAATATTGGTGATAGAGAAGGTGATGAAGTGGTTCAATTATATATACATGATGAACTGGCATCGGTGGCGCGACCTATCACGGAGTTAAAGGGATTTCAAAGGATACATCTGAAAGCAGGGGAAACCCGCACAGTGAGTTTTATGATTACGCCTGAAATGCTTTCGATGTGGAACATAGATATGAAAAAACTTGTTGAGGCGGGGGATTTTCGAATTATGATTGGGGCTTCGTGTAAAGATATTCGGCTGAGGGGGATGATACGGGTAGTGGAATAAATTGTGCTATCGCCACCAAAAAATGGGTGGGTTGGTCATTTCTTCACCAAAGCGTTTTGCACTGTTGATATCAAATTGATGATGAAATTGCAGATAGCAATCGAAGCGGATGAGTCCGCTTTGGTCTGCTTTAAAGTTTGTATTCCAATAATTGTTTAGTGCATATAGAAATAGTGTGGCAGAGGGTGTTGCTCGTGCTTTCCATGCTTTAACGGAATTGTTTAAAGGTCGTTCATCGGTTAGGCTACCGATTTCAAATAATGCCGCTTGCGGAGAACTTAGGGTAATGCCGAAATCGGAATCGCTAACATCTATCCATCGTTGCACAGAATAAAAATCATGGTTTGCACCGGGTATCTGACCTTTACCGGGGATATAAAAGGTGTCGGAAACACCTATGCGATTCACAGGATAATTGATGTTAAAAGGAAAGGCAATATGTAGGGACTCTTTGTCGCGTATGGCTTTTTTATCTATCAGGGTGGTTAATTGGATATAGTTCAAATCGCGAAACACAGTGTAATAATAGGAAAGATTGTTTGCTCCATCGAGGCTGCAATCAATTCGTAGGGTCTTTTTTATGGGTCCATCTTCAATTACTGAGATTTTGTTTACATGAGAGAAACTTTGAATATCAGGGTTCAATCCTTTGATATAAATAACCTGATTTAAGCCTGAGAACTTAGTTGTGTCAACACATTGTTTCCCATCATAAAGATAGGTGCTGAGTGCACCGGTAATAGGATCGGCGTTTAAGGTGTTTAATGGTTCTTTATAATTTGGGATGGAATCTGATATTGCCAGATGATAGGTTTTGGCACCTTTTGCAGGGATATCTTTTGCAATAAAACAGATATTTCCGTTGTTAAGCTTCTGAAAGAAGAGCCTCTGCCCTCTTTCATCAATCAATATATTTGCTTTTTGATTTATGGAGAGGCTTGTTTCCACATAAGCACTACGAACGTATGCCAAGGTGTTATAAACCACGAGTTCTGTTTTATTCAAGCTTAATGGAAGCAAAACAGATTCAATCCTGGCAACATATTTTTTGGCAGAATCAATAAAGGCTTTTTTATACTTCCATTGACTAATAGTGAATTCATCGTCTGGAGATGAAATACTGTTCCATGCGCCCCAGGTGTGTTCATTAAACATGATGATGTTTTTGTGAGCCTCGTAAAACCACTGAGGGTTGACAGGCTTATCTTTATTGATTTCAGCTATCTTCTCCAACTGACTTATGTGATTGCTCAAGACACGCGTTTCGCCCTCTTCGGCAGCAGTGGAATACGCGCCATCTTCCCAATAGGGGGTGAAATCACCTGAATAGGTGGGGAGCACACCGCCATATTTCTTTTCAAATCGTTGCATCATATCGTCAACGCCCGAAATAACAAGCTGGGGGGAGTAATAAGTGGCGTTCCAATTCCGCACAAAATCGCTCAGATTCTTATCCACAGGTCCATTATCAGATTTGATAGTATAGCGCAATTGCACCATATCATAGGGGTAATGTGTGGTGTCCAACTCCATCAGGTAGGCAACTAATTTCTCTTTGATTTTGTCTGCCATATTTTCAGCAGGTATTTGGTGGAAGAGATTATAGCCGCGACCGGCAGTCCATACGAGGATTTTGTTTTCGTTGTCGGTGGTTTTCCAGTAGAAGGGTTTGTCGCCCAAATCGCGAATGGTGGCTCCTATTCTGTCGCCTCTGTCGGGAAGGGTTTCAGAATAGTTGGGTCCGTTGGATAAATAGTGCATATTACTTTTCACCATCACATCGGTGATGCTCCAACTTAAGCCCGGGATGTCAGAAAACATGGCGGTTTGAATGGGGAAATGGTATGTTTTTTTAAGATAATCGGCATATTCCATAATCCATTCGAGCTCTATGGCAGAGCAAAGCCCCGTCATCAAGCCCACATAAAAGCCCGAAAGCGCAATATCTTTATGTAGGACTGCCTCTGTGAAGCGTTTTTTATCTTTGTCGCTGGCATGTTTCATAAAATATTCAACGGGCCACAGGCATTCCACATTCCATTTAAATCGGCTTGCTTGCGGATAGGCAGCGGTTTTATCTATCTGATCGAGCGCATCCAGAATGTTTTGTTGCTGAATACTCATCACCTGCTCCTGCACATGCGAGTACCCTATATCATTATGACTATGATGAATGATATCCACTTCCCTAAAATGCACGGGCTGCTGCATCAATTTAATTTGTTTAAATATCGCCTCTCCACTTTGCAGGCTTATAGTGAGTTGCGTTGGTTTGGATACGGTGTCTATAGGAATTTCAATATAGTTAAACCCCGTTTGAATTGGCACCTTTTGCACGATAGCATTCACGCTGATTTTAATTTCCTTTGTATTTCCATCAATATGGTCGAGGTAAACTTGTAATATTTGTTTAATCCCCTTCTCAGTGTTAATCAACAAGGGCGCGTGGATGCACCGTGCTTTTTCGGTGAATGCATAGCGAAACACCATAAACCAATCGTTGCTGTTTTCGGCATGCCCGGTGATGGTTAGGTTAAGGGGTTTGCCTTTGGTGATTAGCTTTTCTGGAACACGCAGATACATGTTTCCAAACACATCATTATGGATATCTTTTTTGGTAGCTTCGAACACCACGGCAACAGAATCTTTTCCTGAGAATTTCCATGTGAAGGGTGGCGACTTTTTGGCAGGCGTGGTAAACGTAAGATATTTTTCGCCATTAATCATTACATCGAAAGCTCTGTTGGCTCCACTGGTGCCGCTGGAATGGCCCGATAACCAATAAAAGTAATAGAACCCATGGTCGGCTGGTTCGGATACCACCTCTGTTTGCCAGCTTATAAGCTTCTTGCCATCCGTGCAGCGGGTGAGCAACGCATCTGTTGCAAAATTGGGGCACGACGAAAAATAGGCAATGATTTCGCCTTCGGTTTCCCGTGTGTATCCACTCATAATTTTATGGCTTCCTAACAGGGGTATATTGATTTGGCAAAATGCAGCCTTAACCACAAAACAGCACAGAGCGAGCACGAAAGATGATAAGCGAAACCTCATAAAACAGGTATTAGAATAAGTAATTGATTTATATAAACGGTTCTACTGGGAATTTTGTGGAAGCATATTCAAGTACCCAAGAA
>CAIOJS010000232.1 GCA_903858655.1 uncultured bacterium
AGATTTTCAACCTGTCGCCATCGATTGAGGAATGTTGATTCTGATCTCATGCTCTGCCTCTGCAATGGCGCAATCAAGTGGTGATTTCGAGTTTGATTTTGCTTGTTATCGTGATAATGTCTTGTATGCTACAAAAATAGATGATTTTGTCTTTTTCAATTTTGCAAAGAATATAACTCAGGAGCTTTATGATCTCAAGGACCCAATCATGAAGAATTATCGCATAGCATGGGAAGTGAGACACATTGCCGAGATTAAAGGTCATCATGAGGGTGAATCTGATGGTAAGATATCGAAGTCTTTAGCAGGATCAACCACACCCCCAATTAAGGGAATAAGCAAACGACGGACAGGAATCAGTGTGAATAAAAATAGAATGGCAGGAAACATCGCCAAGAAGAACTTGAAGGCAATGGAACTTGCACGCGTTGTGATGCTGCCGTCCATCAAGCCCTTTATGAAGAAAACAATCACATCATAGAGCGGCATACGATCAAAGCCCGGAAGAATTATCTTTTTGGTAACAATCCGAAACGCCCTAAATAGACGAGATTCTTTTATAGATTTTTGAAGACTAAATTTTGGTTCCATCTAACAGCTTTTCAAACTTAAATCCAAACTTTTGATATGATGATGAGTTATGGCTCCCACCGAAATATAATCCACACCGCTGTCGGCATAATCCTTAATATTCAACAATGTGATATTTCCCGAAGCTTCCGTTTCGTATTTTCCGTCGATCAATTGAATGGCTTTTTTCAGATTCTCGGGTGTGAAATTGTCTAACATAATTCTATCCACTTGCCCAATACGTAAGACCTCTTCCAATTCGGGGAAGTTCCTTACTTCAATTTCAATCTTTAAATCCTTTTCATTATTTTTTAAATAGGAATGTGTCATGGCTATCGCTTTCGCAATGCCTCCGGCAAAATCCACATGATTGTCTTTTATCATCACCATATCATATAAGCCCATGCGATGATTATGACCTCCACCCAAGGCAACTGCCATTTTCTCAAAGATACGCATATTGGGCGTTGTCTTTCGTGTGTCGAGCAAGCGTGTTTTTGTTCCCTCCAAGGTCTTACAATAATGACAGGTAGAAGTTGCGATGCCACTCATGCGTTGCATGAAGTTCAACATGGTGCGTTCGGCGGTGAGCATAGATATGCAAGGTCCTGAGATATAAAAAACAACATCGCCTTTTTTAACATGAGCACCATCCTGTATTTTACTATCCATCACAAGGCGCTCATCCACTTCCTGAAAAACCAAACGTGCAATCTCCACGCCCGCTATCACGCCATCTTCTTTCACCAATAGCTTCATCGTTCCCTGTGCCGATTCTGGAATTGTGGCACGTGAAGTATGATCGCCATCGCCTACATCTTCGGCAAGGGCTTGTTTGATAAGTTTCTTAATTATATCCATGAAAACAAATCTCTAGTTTTTGACTAAATTACAAAATTTAACGCATAGAGACACTTTGTAAAGCAATTATTCTTTTTCGAATTGAAGTTGCTGAATTTTGGATATGCCACTCACCTTCTTCACAAGGAAATAGGTCCGAAACTTTATGGATTTGGAACTATAGGTGCCGATGGCAAATTGAGAGCCTTCGTTGGAGGAACCCTGCTGATTGAGTTTGAACGAATCGGGTGGATATTGCGTAAAGAATTTCATGATAATCATTTCGGCTTGCGATTTGCTATAGGTTCCGTCGGTGTTGGGAATAGTCAAATCTATACTCGAACTAAAATAGGAAGCCAATTTCTGAGCATCACCGGCGCTTATGGCTGCTGCTATGCTATTGTTGATATCATCATTCACAATTATTTGTGTACTATCAATTCGTGTTGTTGAATCAATGGGGGATGCGTAGTTACTCAAAGAGTAAAAACAAAATAATACGATCAGCGCTGTGTTTTTCATGTAAAAAAGATTTTTTGAATTATGTTATCAGCAAAAACCAAGCCACAATAATCTAGATTAGCCCTACAAAATTAAATGAAATAGAATATAATTATCTTACTACTTGAAATTTCCCTCTAAAAATATTCCTATCATCGTTCAAAACATAATAAAACATGCCGTTTGGAAGCATAGCTACTGAAATTTCCTTGCCCGAAACGCTTCGCCCTTGCATCACCTCCATGCCTTCTAAATTATATAAGGTATAATCAAAAGATTTTTTTACTTCGGATGTTCCAAAAATGATGAAATCTTTGGTGGGAGATGGATACGGTGTTAAGGACATGGGCGCATAATTTGCATTTTCTATTCCTACAGAAGTAATACTGATAGTATGAAATACTGTACTGGACGTGCAACCATGATAGGCAACAAGCTTCACCGTAAAAGTCCCTGTTGTCAAATAAATGTGTGAGGTGGTGTTGCCACTATAGGTTTGACCATCGCCAAAATCCCAATAATACGCATCGGCATTCTGCGACGTGTTAGTAATCGTTACATTATTTTGATTGGCATTCATTGAAAAAGCAGCATGAGCCGTGAGTGTGTCAATTTGCCACAACGCCAAACTGTCGAAAACAACTTGAGAGGCATATTGTTGAAGATGCAGCGCGGTGGCAGGGTTTAATCCGGCATAATAGGACGAACCTATGGGCGATTTGTGAAACATCGTTGCATAAAAGGTGCAGGCTGCCAAATAACTCCCTGCCAAACTCGGATGGCTTTCATCTGCATTATACAACAAGATGGAATCGCCCTCATTGCGGACTTTTTTCCACACCACACCCACAGGTGCCACTACGGCATGCAGCGTTTGAGTCATCGTCATATAGCTCAGACGAAGACCGGCTTGCATGCCTTCGTAGGTGCAGATGGGCGGATAGGTAGCACAATTGGAAGCATCGCCATTTTGGTGCCCCCAAGTCATATAAAACAAGGTTTGGGAGCAGCTATCATTTCGTTTGATGTATTTATTTAAGGAGTCGGCATAAGGATATGTATCCGTAGCCACCTGCGATGGAGGAAAAGCCGGCATCTGACTTTGCTCTTGCAGGACGACATAATCCCATGGGCGTGAACTGATTTTACTCAGGGAGGTGGCGTTGGTGGAATGCCCTTGAAGGGTGTAGCCTCCAAGCGTGTTTTCATCATGCAGCAAAGTGTCGCCTTTGGTGAGGGCAATTTGAGTTATCAGCGTGGGCAAGTCGTTCACGTAGGTATAGCTATTGCCTAAAAATAAGGCTTGCAGCTTCTTTTGTCCGAACAGAGACATGCTGACAAGCAATAGAAAGAGCGAAATAAATAAATTCTTCTTCATAACAAATGTTTTTGCAAAGATAAATATTTATTTTATTTATAAGAAAAAACTTCCGGTAAATTTATTTTTAGGAATGCAGTGTGTGGGATTGTTGAATTGCACTTTCTAATATGATCTAATGTGTCTGATGTGGTGAAGAAAAAGCATTCGATTTTTTTCTTAATGTTCAAAATTTATCTAAATATCTATATAACAAATAAATATAATCATATTGCAGTTTTTTATGGCACTATTTCAGCTTTAAATAGTGCTATATTTGGTAGAAATAGTGCTATATTTGGTAGAAATAGTGTTATATTTGGTAGAAATAGTGCTATGGCAATCAGAGATAGTGCTATGGCGGACAGTGATAGTGCTATGGCAACCAGAGATAGAGCTATTTCAACCAGAGATAGTGCTATGGCAATCCGCAAATATTAAATCATAAATATCAAATCTGAAAAATTTCCACCCGAAACAATTAAATTTACATTAAATTTTCTCCAAAGTAATTTTCACATAAAAATATTTTGTACTTTTGTAGAAACCAAAAAAAATAAACTTATGAAAAAAATATTACTTCTATTATGCTTTGTAATGGCAATAAACATTACTGTTTCAGCACAGGATTCTATAGTAACTTATAGATTCAAAATCAATAAAGATAGTTCGCAAACTTGGGGAAATGCTTACAATGGTGATGATATTGTGTTAAGAGATCCTTCTTACACTGCTGTGTTAGTTTACTCTCAAGGAGTAAATGGCACCGGCGATTATCGTCTTTCCTCAACCGCTTGGGATGCCGGTATGGATGCAAAATATTACATTACAGCATTTGCCAGCACAGCTTACACCAATATTCTTGTTTCGAGCCGTCACAAATCATCAAGCACAGGTCCCAAAGATTTCAAACTTCAATATCAGGTAGGGTTAGCAGGAACATGGACTGACCTAACAGGTGGTGCTTATTCTTGTGCCAACGATGCTTTTGTATTGGGAACATTAACCAATATTCCGCTTGGAGCAGATGCCAACAATCAGCCTATAGTGGGTTTGCGTTGGATAATGACGTCTAACACTTCCGTGGGATTAGGAACAGTTGCATCGGGAGGCACTTCGGGCATTGATAATATTATTATAACCGGAACACCTGTGGGAGTCGGCATCAAAACCAATGATTTGAACCAAAACATTAGTATCTATCCCAACCCGTCGAATGGAAATTTCACTATAACGAATGCTTCAGAAAAATCTGTTTCTATCGAAATTATGGATTTAGTGGGCAAATTGGTGTTTACAACTCAATCGGCTGAAAAATTCATTAAGCTTGATTTAGCAGATGTCAATAAAGGCATTTACTTTGTCAGAATCACCGACCCATCTGGCAACAAAGTTGTGAAGAAACTGGTTATAAAATAATACGTTTATA
>CAIOJS010000233.1 GCA_903858655.1 uncultured bacterium
ATATTACTTTGTTGCTTACGGGCAAAACCGAATTAGATTATATCCAAAAAGGCTCTGATGAGTATATCAAACGCATAAAACGTTACAATAATTTTGAAGTTATTGCTATTCCTGATATTAAAAATGCTAAGAATTTGTCTATTGATCAATATAAACGTTTGGAGGCAGAGGCTCAGTTGAAACATCTGGCGAAAGCCGATTATATTATATTGCTTGACGAATATGGGATAGAGTACGGTTCAATGGAGTTTGCTGCTTACTTGGAGAGTAAAATGCATCAATCTATTAAGAATATGGTCTTTTTGGTGGGAGGTGCTTACGGTTTTTCTCCGGAGGTGAAGAAATTGGCTCATCATAGTGTTTCTTTGTCGAAGCTCACGTTTCCTCACCAACTAGTGCGATTAATCTTTTTGGAACAACTCTATCGCGCTTTCACAATAATCAAAAATGAAAAATACCACCACTCCTAAGTTTTGCGTTTAGCTTTGATGATTCGCTTACGCTTAGTCAATAGGATAATAGTAATCTGTAATAAAAGCGTAGCAATCGTGACATACATGGCTATAATGCCCAGATAATCTCCAAAGCGTGAATAGAATGTCAGATGAGTGTTGGCGTTTATCGTCATCTTGCGGACGTCAGGAGTCCAATACTCGGTTGACATAAGGACATCGCCTCTTTGATTGATGAAGCCAGAGGTTCCTGTATTAGCAGCACGAGCAATACTACGACGATTCTCCACTGCCCTCAGACGAGCATATTGAAAATGCTGACGGTAGCCAGGTGTGTTTTCCCACCAGCCGTCGTTCGTAATAATAAAAATTAACGATGCCCCATTGCGCATATATCCCGTAAGGAAATCGCCGTAAATAGATTCATAGCATATGACCGGCGCAATCTTCGCATTATTATTGCCCGTACCAAACACGGTGCGAGTTTCCTGAGTTGCATTACTTCCCGTCATGCCGCCCAAATCAATGGCATACTTCTCCAAAGGTTTCAGCACGCGAGGAAAAGGCATCATCTCCACACCCGGCACCAACTTTGATTTGTGATACAACACCGGAGATGCATCGGCGGAGAGATACATAGCCGTGTTGCACACATCGTACCAATAATCGCCTTCTTTCACATAACGAGCCGTCACAGATAGCTGCTGATGCGGTTTGTAATATATATAGGATGAAATGCCTATGACGATTTTTAATTTGGGAAACTGTTGAATCATGGCTTTCAAACTATCAACATGGGCATTTTGGTTGATTTCATCTTCCACAACCCCATCGGGCAAAGCGGTTTCAGGAAAAATCAAGTAGTCGGTCTTTTCATCCACCTCTTTTCGTGCTAAACTCAACATCTTCTGCAATTGCATTTCTTCACTCATGCTGCTAAACTTTTCGTTGAAAGGATCAACATTCGGTTGCACGACCACACAGGTATAAGGGTTTTCACTTTCGTGATACGTATAATAACTAATTATAGATAATGCGGATGGAACCACTAACCAAAGTCCCAAACCAACGCCTAACAGCAGCGCTCTCTTGCGCGATCTGAACATTCCAAATCCGCTGAGCAATAGTTTGTATAATAATATGTTTGCCGAGAGTATCCAGATGTCTCCACCAAACACGCCCGTGAATGAATACCATTGTACAAATATTGGATAATTAGCGAATCCGTTCCCCAGATTAAGCCAAGGCCACGAAAGATCCCAGCTAAGATGGAGATACTCGAAGCAAATCCAAAATGCAATCAAGACATTAAATGCTCCTTTTGATTTAAAGATTGTTCGTCTTACAAGATGATAAAGATGAAACACTATCGCCATAAAAAGCGAATTAATGACAATTGCCATGACAGCACCAAAACCTGTTGAATAATATATCCAATAAGTCGTCAACAGATTCCAAATCAAAAATGTCACATAGGAATAGAATAAGACACTAGCTTTTATGAAATTATGCTTATTCTTAGCAATAAAATCTTCAACATATAACAAAGGAACCAGCGCAACGAAAAGTAGAAATGGAAAGCCATGTGCGGGCCACGAAAGGCTTAGCAACACCCCACTCAATAGTGCCATTAAAAATAAATATCGTTTTTTCATTATCGTAAAAAAGTAGAGCAAATCTGCATATTTATTTTCAATCTCAAGCTAAAAAAAATAAAAAACATTAACATTTCCATAAAATAACATCCAAATCAAGCAGTGTCTTGCATGAAATTATTTATTTCGTGCTGGCAGCAATCTTTTTATTGAAGTTTATTTTTAAGGAAAATACGTGAGAATACAATGCAATTGACGCGTTACCGACATCCGTAAAGGCATAATCTATTGCGACTATCTTTTTGATAACAATCCCAACACCAATATTTGGTTGGAATGATGTTTTGGTCTTGTTATAGATATCAATTTCTTTTTGAAAATTGCCAA
>CAIOJS010000234.1 GCA_903858655.1 uncultured bacterium
CCGGTAGCATAAACCAAGCGTGCTTTTCCCAACCGCTCCTTTCCGGTAGCATAAACCAAGCGTGCTTTTCGCAACCTGACTGTTCGGGTAGCATAAACCAAACTTACTTT
Organism: uncultured bacterium; assembly: GCA_903858655.1. GTDB lineage: Bacteria > Bacteroidota > Bacteroidia > Bacteroidales > CAIWKO01 > CAIWKO01. The sequence goes on from CAIOJS010000234.1 coordinate 111, forward strand.
TCGTAAGTTTTCAGGTAAGGAGGTATGAAATTGTTTACTTGATTGTGAAGAGTTTACGAATGTCGCATCCTCTTATAAATCACAATTCTTTATTATCCGTTTTATTTCAGCATCGGAGATAGTTTCTTCCTCGCTTTTATCGTAAATCGTAACTAGTAGCACCGTTCTTTCTATTATACTAACGATGATGTTATAAGTAATTAGCCTTGCTCCTCCACGTTTCCCTTTGTTTTTGGATTTAATGGATAAGCGTATTTTTCGGACATTATTACCCAAATCAATGCCAATGTCCGGATTCTCATTAAGCTCTTGTTCAAATACGATGAAATCCTGAGGCAAGGATTTGTATTTTCTCTTTAATCGCTTATATTCTTTTTCAAACTCAGACGATGCTATAATATCAATCTTCATCCAACAGCTCTTTGAGGTGTTTGCCTTTTTTCTTTCCTGCTATAATTTCTTTTACATCCAATAAGCCCGCTTCAATACTTTTGGCTATATGATTGTCGGAAATATCAACAACTTCAACGCTTTTTACATCACTAAGATTAGCGAGAAGATGTTTTAAGAAAGGAATTGCCTGTTTATTTTTGGGTGTTACAATTAAAGTTTCCATAAGATGATTTTTACAAAAGTAATAAAACTATAAGTAATGACAAAACAATTTCATCGTTCTAAGCACGAAATGAATATGCAAAAAACTACGAATTACCGATAGAACACCATAACATTTTAAAGAAACAACGGATTCGCTAATATCTTTTTGATGCCATCTTCAATGGGAAGCAGGTCGCGATTGAGTATTTTCCGCATCTTGGATATATCGGGCAAACGACGTTGCATATCGCCTTCTTCGAGAGGCGGAAGATGAACGATTTTTGATTTGGAGCCTGTGATGTCAACGATGGTTTTGGCTAAATCTAATATGGAGATTTCGTTATCGTTGCCGATATTGATGATGTCGTTGGTTGTGTCTTTCTCGAGAACGGAATTCATGAACGTGGTGTAGCAGGCTTCTATATTATCATCAATAAAACAAAAAGTACGGGATTGGCTGCCATCGCCATAGATGCTGATGTCTTTATTTTTCAGTGCCAAGGCGATGAAACGCGACATGACAAAGTCTTTGCTTTGCTTGGGTCCGTAGGTGTTGAAGAAACGGAAGATGGTATAGTCGAGCCCGAATTCTTTGTGATAGGATTTGACGTAAGCTTCGCCAATGTTTTTCACTACGGCATAAGGCACACGAGAGTTGAGCGGCGTGGTGTGTTCGTTTTGGGGCAACTCAACAGGTTCGCCATAAACTTCGGACGAAGAAGAGAAATAAATCCGTTTGACGTGAGAGTTTTTGCTCAGATTCAATACATTTTCAAAGCCTGTTATATCGTGCAAAACACTTACAGGATACATTTGCGTGCGCAACACGCCCACCACAGCCGCATAATGAAACACATAATCAAACTGAAATGAATGCATAACGGCGGCAATATCGCGATAGTTGTTCGCATTGCATTTGATGAAACGCCAATTGGTTTGTGGAGTTTTGGGTAGTTTGGCTATATCTCCTGTGGACAAGTCGTCAACAATAACGACATAATTTTCGGGGTCAGAAATGAGGCGCTCTGCTAGACAACTGCCAACAAAACCTGCGCCTCCGGTAACTAAAATTGTTCTCATGTATTTTATTTTTGGTCAATGATTGATAATAAGTATTCTCCGTAGCCGGATTTGATGAGTTTGTTTGCCAAGGCGCGCAATGCTTCGGCAGAGATAAATCCCATGCGATATGCCACCTCTTCGATGCAGCCAATCTTGAGTCCTTGGCGATCCTCAATCGTCTGCACAAAGAGCGATGCTTGCAACAGGGAGGCAAACGTGCCCGTGTCGAGCCAAGCAGTTCCTCGCGTGAGGATGCCCACCTTGAGTTTGTTGTTCTCCAAGTAATGTTTGTTTACATCTGTAATTTCATATTCACCCCGCTTGCTCGGTTGGATGTTTTTGGCTACTTCCACCACACTGTTGTCATAGAAATAGAGACCGGGCACCGCAAAGTTTGATTTGGGTTGTTGCGGCTTTTCTTCAATAGAGATGGCTTTGAGGTTTTCATCAAATTCAACAACGCCGTATTGTCTCGGGTCGGCAACGTGATAGGCAAACACCATACCGCCATCGGGGTCGTTGTTTTCCTGCAAGAGGTTTTGCATACCTGCGCCATAAAAAATGTTGTCGCCTAATATCAACGCCACTTTATCGTTCCCAATAAATTCTTCGCCAATCACAAATGCTTGTGCGAGTCCGTTGGGAATGGCTTGTTCGGCGTATGTAAATTTGCATCCGAGCTCTTTGCCATCGCCCAACAAGCGCTCAAAGTTGGGCAAGTCCTGAGGCGTGGAAATGATTAGTATTTCGGAGATGCCTGCCATCATCAAAACAGATAAGGGATAATAAATCATCGGCTTATCGTAGATGGGCATCATTTGTTTGCTCATCGCAATGGTGAGCGGATAGAGGCGTGTGCCGGAGCCACCGGCTAAAATGATTCCTTTCATGGTTTTATATTATTGTGGATTCTCGTTTGCTAAGTTTACAGATGTAATTCCCTCGTCTTTCTTTTGTTCTATGGCTTCGATATCTTGTAAGTCCACCTCGGTATCTTCTTCGTTTAAAATCACAATGACGGGTTCTTTGAAAGCTTTGGTGGTGCCTTTTTTGCCAAAGGTAAGCAGCATGGAAGGCAGCAGTAACAGATTGCACAACATGGCGACAAACATCGTGAACGAAATCAAATACCCCATCGCTTGGGTGCCTCCGAAGGTGGAGAATATGAAGATGGAAAAGCCAAGGAACAACACAGATGACGAATATATCATGCTGTAGCCCGTTTCTTTCAAAGCAGAGATGACACACTCCTCGATGTTCCATCGTTTCTGTTTTAGTTGATACCGATAACGCGACAGGAACAGGATGGCGTTATCAACCGATATGCCTAAGGCGATGCTGAAGATTAAAACGGTGGAAGGTTTGATGGAGATGCCCAAATAGCCCATCATGGCAGCGGTCATGATTTGTGGAATCAGGTTGGGCACCATCGAAATCAGCACCATCCTGACAGACGAAAACATCAAAAACATCAGCAAGGAAATGAGCCCCGTGGCTACCAACAAACTCGTCCAAAGGTTGGTGACCAAATAATTGGTGCCCTTCATAAACACCACACTCGTCCCCGTGACGTTGACATCATATTTGGTGACGCGCACACTCGTGTCTTTTGCCCGTTGCGCAGCAAAATAGTCTTTATTGAAGATAGTGTCAATCTTTGGCGTCAGGTCGAAGAGCAAGGCTTCAATTTGTTTGGTGCCGATGTTAGCCATCTGAACGCTCACCCGCGTCATACGCATGGTGGAGTCCACAAAGTTGTTGATAATGCTTTTCTTCTGATTGTTTATTTTGGGCAAATAGCTCAACATAAACACCAATTCGTTTCCATTGGGCATATTATAATACGCCGAGTCGCCATCATAAAAGGCTTGCTTGGCAAATTTCACCACTTCCACAATAGATAATGGTTTGGAAAGTTCAGGATATTTCGCCAAGGTGTCCTGCAAGGTGTTGATTTTTTCAAGAACATTGCGACTCAAAACGCCCTTTTTCTTTTTTGTATCTATAGATATTTCGAAAGGCATCACGCCATGGAAATGTTGTTCGAAAAACATCAAATCCTTATATAATGGGTCTTTTTTGGAGATATCGTCCACGATATTCCCTGTGGTTTTCAATCGCGAGATGCCATAAATACCTAAACAAACCACTAGGATTGAAATCAAATAGATGCGTTTGCGACGATGTTTTGCCACATGAACAATGACATCCACCACTTTGTTGACGCCTTTGTTTTCCAAATGTTTGGTTTGTTTGGGCGAAGGCGGTTTCAGATAGCTAAACAAAATGGGAATCAAAAAGAGCGAGATGACATACAATATCATGATATTGATAGAAGCTACCATCCCAAATTCGTGCAACATGCGGTTGCGGATGATGATGAAAGCGGCAAAACCGATAGCTGTGGCGGTGTTGGTCAAGAGAGTGGCAAAGCCAACGCGCTGCACGATTCGGGACAGCGATTTCACTTTGTTGCCATGGTTCTTGAATTCAAAATGGTATTTATTGAGCAGGAAAATGCAATTCTCTATGCCTATAATAATCAACAAAGGCGGGATGATGCCCGTGAGGATGGTGATTTTGTATTGGAGCAATGCCATGGTGCCCATCACCCAAATGACCCCGATGGCAACCACCAACAAGGGGATCAACACCGCCTTCAACGAACGGAAATAGAGGAACAACACTATGCCCGCTATCAGCAATGAAAACAGGATAAACATCAACAATTCGCGTTTCACTTTGAGCGAGGTGACGGTGCGTATGTAAGGCAAACCCGAATAGTGGGGCGCGATTTTGTATTTGCTTGTGAAAGATTCCACCTGCGCTTTGATGTTATCAATCAAATAAAAACGTTCGCCCGTCGAGATTTTCTTTTTATCGAGCGTGAGCATCATCAAATAGACAGAATTCTTTTTGTTATAGAGCAGATTGTCGTAGAACGGATAGGAAAACACCAAGGCTTTGATGCTGTCGAGCTCGGCTTGGGTTTGGGGTTTTTGTTTAAACAGGGGTTTGAAATCGAACTTTTTGGTGCTATCATTTTTGCTCAACTGAAACATGCGTGTGATGGACACAATTTCTTGCACGCCATCAATTTTTTTGAGCGAAGTGGTCAAATCATAAAAATCGTTGAACTCCGGCAGCTTAAAAATGTTGCTATCGCGTATGCCGATATACATCACACTGCCATCTTGTCCGAAAACTTCTTTAAAGTTGCGATACGCAATGCTGGTGGAGTCGGTGCTGGGCAGCATCTCCTGAAATTCGTAGGACATCTGCACCTTGGAGGCTTGGTAGCCCATGAAGGCGGTCAACAGAAAAATGGCAATTAGATTATAGAATCTATATCGGAGAATGAATCGTACTAAGAAAGTCCACATACTTTGGTGCTGGTTAGGAAAATAATCGGCAAAATTACTATTTTATATAGACATTTGGAAGTTTTATTTTGGATTTGGGGAGATTATTTGCGGGGGGAGGGAATACTTAAAGTGGCTGAAGTACTTAAAGTGCCTAAAGTACTTAAAGTGCCTAAAGTACTTGGAGTACTTAAAGTGCCTAAAGTACTTGGAGTATTTAAAGTTTCAAGCTCCAAAGCCCCTACGAATTACGAATCCCGCTAATACTTCTCAACTCTTTTTACCACGGAGGCACGGAGAGCACTAAGAAACACTAAGAAATGCCCAATGACCATAAATGACAACTAATGACTATTAATGACAAAAAAAAGGCTTGCCATCACTGACAAGCCTTTTTCTTTTTTAAATATTTGATACCTTAGGAAACTTCCTGATTGGACATTTCCATAATAGCATCGGCGATAGTGTCTTCATCGTTTCTGATTTCGATGGTGATTTCATGCGTTACGAAACCTGCTTTGCTGAATCGAACTTTATAAAATCCTACCGCAAGTTTGTGAGTGCGAAAGGTGCCATCAGCTTTGGTATAACAATCGGCGATGTTGCCATCCACCACATGAACCAATACTTCGGGTTCAGGAATAACAGTATGACCACGAGTAGCTGTGCCGTTCAGGGTGCCAACATGGTCGGCGGCTGTTGAACGGATGCGTTGAAAATAATGCTGTGTAAAAAAATCATTTACCCTTTCAGGTTGATTTCTAAAAGTGTTAGCCAGAACCAATATATTGCTAAACAATTTATCAGCCCAAATTAATTCGGCTTCATCGCGGCTGGTGCGTGCTGCCTTTGTGTTGCCCATTTTTTGGGTTTGCAGATTGCGTGAACTGGCATAACTGGATTGAAAAGCTTGAAATTCATGCAAAACTGTGATGCCGCCTGCTTCAGTGGTATGGTCGGTGATAGCTCCTACCATAGCTCCTAAATAGCTTTCGATAGCGCCTTTATCCACATTATGGGTATAAGCTTGCACACCTAAAGGGAAAAATGTGTCATACAAAGGATCGCTGTGTAATTTTGTTGCTATGAAATAGGCATCCAACAAAGTGCAACGAGCAGAAAAATCTGCCATAATTTTATTCACTATTTTGGTCTGCGTTTTTTGAATCCCAATTTTCAGTAGCACATTGGTGATGTCTCCAAAAAAATCCAGATGTATGGGCAGAAACTCTGCCAACATATCATCCCATTGGTGGTTGGTGTTTTGAGCGGTGGTCTTACCAATAAAAACTTCGCTGCCCATTTTTTTACTTTCAAAAGATACTTTTGAATGTAATAAGAAGTTCGTAAAAATGGTTTCGATTATCATAGCTTTTTGATTTATTTATTTCGGCATCAAAAGTACAACTTTTTTTGATACCTAAACATCTTTCTGAAAGAAAATATAAAATAAAGCGAATTTATTTTTATTGAAGATATAAATGCATTTCAAAATAATCGTTTAATAGTTTTGATTATTGCTTTAATTAGATCAAAATATTGCTATATGATATCTGGCAACTGCCAAGCTATGTTTAGCAGTCTGCTAAATGGTATCTGGCAACTGCCAAGGTAGGTTTAGCAGTCTGCTATATGATATCTGGCAACTGCCAAGCTATGTTTAGCAGTCTGCTATATGATATCTGGCAACTGCCAAGCTATGTTTAGCAGTCTGCTATATGGAATCTGGCAACTGCCAAGATAGGTTTAGCAGGCTGCTAAAGTGTATCTGGCGTCTGCCAAATATATAAAAGCATAATTAGTAATAAGATACGAATTACAGCAATAAATCCGCCTTGAAAGGCGGAGTAGGACAAGGTAAGAGAAGAAGAGCTTTAGCCTAAGCGTTCAAAATAATAAAAAAAAAACCTAAAATATTCATCCTCCAATTCAAAAATATTTCGTACTTTTACTTTTTATTTAAAAATAGTAATATGAAAAAATTTGTACTTTCATCAATCCTAATTGCATGTTTTTTTTTAATGCAAGCAATAGCTCAAACTCAGGTAAGCGGTTCAATAACATCAAACACTATATGGAATTTAACTGGAAGTCCATACTTAGTTCAAGGTAACGTTGCTGTGATGAATGGAGTAACTTTAACTATTGAGCCTGGCGTTATCATAAAATTTGATGCTGCAAAGTCTATACAATTTTTTGGAACATTGAGAGCAATTGGAACGTTAAGCCAACCTATAATTTTTACCTCTGGTTTAACCACCCCTGCACCCGGAGATTGGGGTTATATTCTTTTTAATGATGCAAGCATAGATTATGATTTTATTTCTGATACTGGTTCTATTATGAAGTACTGTCTTGTCGAATATGCCGGGGGCGCAAATGTTGCACATAATGGTATTGTTAGATTGAATAATGCTTTTCCTTACATGAATAATTGCATAATCCAACACAACAGTATGCCAGCTATTAAAGCATGGAATTTAAGCGGCACCCTTAATGTTGATAGCTGTACTATACAGTATAATAGTGTTGACACAGGTGCTGTATATACAAGCAATGGGACGTTAAAAATGCATGCTTGCAATGTTTCTAATAACAGCACTTCAATTTCTACATCAGATATATATAGTTGTGCTGGCATTTTTTGTATAAATACCTTGTCAAGAATCAAAACTTGCCAAATCAATTATAATAATTCACGAGCCATTGTCGAATTTAAAATGGGAAATCTTGAACAAACTGACAGTATAGATGGAAATACAATTTCGCATAATTCAAAAGATGGTGTTTGCTATTATAGTTATCTCATGCTATCAAATATTGTTTCAAACAAGACTGTAAATATAATTAATAATACGATTTCTTATAATTCTGCAAATGGTATAAATCACATACCTTATTATGGAGAACAAAATGTGAACTATAATATTTCGGGTAATATTATTAATAATAATTTAAACAATGGGATTTATTATTCGTATGCTATCGTTGGTTATTCTGGAAGCTCATTCTCAATTAATGATAACATTTTAAGGAATAATAATCAAAATGGAATTTCTATTACAATTACAGGTATAGTTGACAGCGATACTTTAAATATGAATGGCAATAAACTAAATAATAATGGCATGAGTGGAATTTATTTAAGCCTTCATAATAATTA
>CAIOJS010000235.1 GCA_903858655.1 uncultured bacterium
CCTGCCCTGATTTTTTCAAAACAGTGTCACTCCTCATTCATACCTGCCCTGAATTTTTCAAAACAGTGTCACTCCCGATCCTGACTAGCTCTGAATTTTTCAAAACAGTGTCACTCCGGATCCTGACTTGCCCTGAATTTTTCAAAACAGTGTCACTCCCGATCCTGACTTGCCTTGAATTTTTCAAAACAGTGTCACTCCCGATCCGGACTTGTTCTGAAATTTTTAAAACAGCGTTACTCCGAATGTAAATCTGCCTTATTTTATTCAAAAATGTATTGCAGATAGATGTTTGATGTTTTAAGGATGCTTAATCCTATCTCACAAAATCAATATTCCTTTTTAAGCCTTCAAATTTGATTCTCTCAATGGCTGAGTTTCGAAATAATTCATTGAACTTCGCTTCTATCAATTGTTCCCAATCTTCTTTTTTCATCTGTAGTAAGGATGCAGATATTTGGAAGTCTTCTTCTTTGGTGGGCTGTAGTTCTTGATTCCACGGGCAGGCTTCTTGGCATATATCGCAAGCATAGATATAGTTATTGACTTTGCTTTTTAATTCTGTTGGGATTTCATTCTTTTGTTCAAGAAGGTGGGTGATGCACTTTCTAATATCAATTTCATAAGGAGATAAGGCCTGCGTGGGACAGGCTTCAAGGCATTTGGTGCAGCTTCCGCATTTGTCCGCCTGCGGGGCATCATATTCCAATTCTATATCCGTAATAATAGTGCCGATAAAATGAAAAGAACCTGTCGTTTGGTTGAGCAGGAGGGTATTTTTGCCTATCCAACCCAAGCCTGCACGTTTTGCCCATGCTTTTTCGAAGATAGGAGAAGAATCCACAAAGGCGCGGATGTTTTTAGAGGATGTTTGTTCAGAGATATAGTCCACCACCTGCTTAAGTTTTGCATTTATCACGGTATGATAATCCTTTCCGTATGCATAGCGTGATATTTTATAATGCTGCGCTTCTGGGAGAGTTTCCGCAGTATAATAACTAATCAATCCTGAAATCACTGACTTCGTTTCGGGCATCATCAAGGTGGGATTGGCTCTTAATTCGGGGTTTCGTTCCAAATAGGCTTTGCCTGCATGAAAGCCTTTTGCCATCCATGTTTTGAAAAACGCCAAATCTTCCGTCAAGGCTTCTGCTTTCGCAAAACCCACAGACGAAAAACCTATGTCAAACATCTTTTGTTTCAGTTGTATAGAAAATTGTTTCGTATCCATTTTACTACTAAAACAAGGTTTGTTGCGCATTAGGGTTCACGCGACCAATGTGTTTGTAAGCTTTTTCGGTGGCTTCCCGTCCGCGAGGCGTACGCATAATATATCCTTCCATGATTAAAAACGGCTCATAAACTTCTTCGATGGTGCCCGAATCTTCGCTCACAGCGGTGGCGATGGTAGTCAAGCCCACAGGTCCGCCTTTAAATTTATCAATAATCGTAACCAAGATTTTAATATCCATTTCATCCAAGCCATTTTTATCCACATTCAAAGCAGCTAAAGCGAAATTTGTAATCTTCAAATCAATGATGCCCGAACCTTTGATTTGCGCAAAATCGCGCACGCGGCGCAACAAAAGGTTGGCAATACGAGGGGTCCCACGACTTCTGCGGGCAATTTCGAATGCAGCATCCGTGTCAATTTCGATATCAATGATGCGTGCCGAACGTTCTATGATGGCTTGCAGAATGTCGGAATCATAATAAGACAAACGCGTGTTGATGCCGAAACGCGAACGCAGCGGCGCGGTGAGCAAGCCCGAACGTGTGGTGGCACCTACCAAGGTAAATGGATTGATGGCGATTTGAATACTTCGTGCATTCGGACCACTCTCAATCATGATATCTATCTTGAAATCTTCCATCGCGGAATATAAATATTCTTCGATGATGGGCGACAAGCGATGAATTTCATCTATAAACAACACATCGTTGGGTTCGAGATTGGTGAGCAAGCCCGCCAAATCGCCGGGTTTGTCCAATACAGGTCCTGAAGTGACTTTGATACCAACGCCCAATTCGTTGGCAATAATATAACTCAAAGTGGTCTTTCCCAAGCCCGGAGGTCCATGCAACAGCACGTGGTCCAACGATTCGTTTCGCATCTTGGCAGCTTCAACAAAAATTTTCAGATTGTCAACTACTTTCCCTTGTCCTGAAAAAGAACCGAAAGTGTTGGGGCGCAAGAATTTTTCAAACTCTTGTTCGTTAGGCGATAAGTTATCCTTTTCGGATTCGAGCAGATTTTCTGTCATGCTTTTTTTTGATAACAAAATTAGTAATTTTTAGAACATTTATCCGTTTTTTCCGTATAAAAATCAAAAAAAAAATTAAAATAAATGTGTTTGACTTGGTTTTCATGGTTTTGATATACTAATGAAAAACTTCGTTTTCAAATAAAAAAAGAAAAAATATTTCGGAATAGTCACTGATTGATAAAAATTATATACTTTAGCAAAAAATTTTATAACCAAAAGTTCCTCTATGAAGCAAATTTTAGTAGCCATTGATTTCTCAAAAAACTCTATTCAAGCGTTGGAATACGCCATTAGTATTGCAAATATCGTGAAAGCGCATATCATGATGGTATGGGTGGACAAACCCGACACGGAAGATTCTATTTATAAAAATAAAGACCACGAACATCGTCATGAAGCCAAATTGCGTTTTGAAGAACTTGTTGCCAAATATTCTAAATCCTTAAAGAAAGGCACTTTATCCTTCAAACTCCGCAAAGGAAAAGTATATAAAGAAGTTGCCAATCAAGCAAAATATAATGATGCCTATTTAATCATAGCGGGTTCGCATGGCGTTTCAGGATTCGAATCGTTTATGATTGGCAGCAATGCCAGCAAAATCGTTACCTATTCTCCTTGTCCTGTGGTGACGCTGCGCGAAACGTATTCATCAAAAAAGATAATTAAAAAGATTGTATTGCCGGTGGATAATTCGTCTTCCACACGTCAAAAAGTGCCTTTTGCGATGGAGTTGGCTCAAAGTTTTGGGTCAGAAATTCATGTGTTGGAAGTTCAGTCTTCAACTTTGAAATCTATCCGTGCAAAAGTTACGAGTTATACGGCTCAGGTAGAGAAATTTTTGACAGAAAACAAAGTGCAACATGTGGTGAAGTCGGTGGATGCCTCCAATATCACCACCGCCACCATAAAATATGCTGAAGAAGAAAAAGCCGACTTGATTGTCATCATGACCGAGCAAGAAGAAGAAACTTCCAACATTTGGATGGGACCTTATGCCATGCAGATGGTGAACAATTCGCCCATACCTGTGTTGAGCATACATCCCAAAGAAATAGAATCACTCGCCCGATAATGCTTTTAAGAAAAACTGCGACATTATTTCTCATCTTTTTGGCTTTTGCCGCTGTGGCGAAGGCGCAGAAGGGGAATGTGGTTATTGTAGAAAATCCTCAAATCTCTACCTTGGTAGAGAAGCATAAGTATTTGAACGAAAAACAAAAGATAGTAGGTTGGCGGGTGCAGATTTTTTTCGATTCGGGCAACAATTCCAAAAGTCGTGCTTTCAGTAAGAAAGGTGAGTTTATGACCAAATTCCCAAACATGCCCGTTTATTTGATGTTTCAATCGCCTTATTACAAGGTACGCGTGGGTGATTTCCGTACCCGCATAGATGCCGAAGGCTTTAAACAAAAAATTGTTGGGGAATTCACCGATGCCTTCGTAGTGAAGGATGAGATAAATTTTCCGGGCTTTTAGACGAAGTCATTCCTTGTCATTGATGGTCATAAGGGGTCATTAATAGTCATTTAACCTTATCGTAATTCATACTATCCTGCCTTGGAATTTGGAGCTTAGAGTTTGAATTTTGGTTTTTTTTATTTGTGCGCCCCCTATTTACAGACAAGCCTTTCTACTTTAACCTACCTCATTCTTTCACTATGCGCCACTCACTCTTTTTGCTGCCTACACGTATTTGCATCAAATAAACCCCTTTGGGTTGTTTGCTTAAATCAATGCGATTGGTAGCATAAATGCCTTCTTGCCTGCAAATTTCTTTGCTTTGCAAATCCCATACGGTGATGCCGCCTTGTGCCTCCTGGGGCAGTTTGCTGATGGCTATTTGCAAATCCCCTGTAGTGGGGTTGGGCATTACATTTATTTGCATCTCCCCCAAGGCTGCCTCCACCGGAGTTGCTACGCTATCCGAATGACCGGGCGTTTGCACATGCCGCACTTCCACCAAATGCCTCAATATCCTATTGCCTGCATTATCATAAGCATATTCGTATGTTATTTGCGCTTGTAATCTAAAACAAACACAAATTATTAAGCCTAATAAGTAAATTGATTTTTTCATAATAAGTTTTTTTGCACTATTAATTTGGTATTATATTTTTATAATTATCTTTTTTTATGATTATGACACAATAGTTTACAAAATAGATTTAGTGAAAATTATTTAATAAATTCCAATTTGTCAATAAATAATTTTTCAGTCCAAGAAGAATCGCTATTTGCTTTGAAAACAATCAAAATAAACGCTGTATCATTTTTTTCTTTCCAAACAGAATCACCAATTTTAACATAGTCAAATTCTGATTTATTAAGAGTATGCCTCACATTATTTACCACAATAGTAAGCCCAGATCTATTATCATAATCAATAAATTTATCTTTAACAATACCTTCGTACTTTTCATTAAAGCTTTTTTTATTTTCAGATAATAAAGTTAAATAAATTGCCAAGGACACTATTAAGCTAATCCCAAAAAGACTAGCTAAAACAATTAGAAATACTTTTATTATTGTTTTCATAATTAAAATTATAATTAATATTATTACCAACTTTCTGTAATACGTCCATATCCCCAAGAAGCTCCAAAACCAAAACCTAAAGAATAAGAAACCCCTAACCATTGAAGTTCATGTGTTTTTTCCTGAAATGAATACGAAATACCTATAACGCCTACACTTAACGTGTAAAATTTACCAGTAAGACTTCTCTCAGTTAATTTTTCGGTTCCAGAATAATAACCTAATGAAACTTGGAAACCCCAGTCTATATTAATTCCAAATCTGTCTTGTATACCGGAAGTTGTCGTATAAAATCCTCTTGAATCACCTCTATTTAAATAATTTAATGTTTTTGCATAAGTGCCTCCAGCGATGAAAACAGAAGTTATGTTAAATTCAGTTGTAATTAAATCAGGTGAATTCGTTTTCCCTAAGCTATTCATATTCTCTGTGCTATACAAATTCTCTGTGCTATTTGTATTCTCTGAATTACTTTCAGGTTGCCTCCATGGAGCACAATCCACAGACCCATCAGGAGGCCAGCCATCCCCATCATCTTCATTAATATCTGAAGGTTTTGGAGGATCTAAGTCTAAGGAGGGAGATACTGCCTCTCCAATATAATCAGAAGCATCAGCCGCAGCGGAACTATTTGCATCAGCCGCCGCAGAATTGCCTGCATCAACCGCAGCATTCATACTATTCCCAGAATTCATACCACCACCACTACCATTTTCAAACCTAGCCTGGTTTACCATTGTCTTTTGCAAATTAAAGCTTTCCCAAGAAGACATAGTCAAGTTGTGGTTTAAATCTCTCCATGTTGACATCCAAGCATCATTATTGACAGAAACCCACCCACTCGGGTCATTATATTTCAATGGGTTATTAATGCAATAACTATATTTATTGTAGCATTGCGTGTTATTGCCGTCTTGCACCACTATGTCAGGGCTTAGAAAACGACCAACTATAGGGTCGTAGCATCTGCCATTCATATTTATCAGTGCAAAATCGTCTAACATTTCGTGCATGGTGTAACCTCTAAACATTTTTTCAGGCACAGGCACATCATTATAAGTCCAATCAGTTGGGTTGCGTCTTCTGCCCCATGCATCATAGCTGTATTGTTCCACAATTGTAGTGTCTTTCACCAAAGCAGTAATACTGCCTTGATGGTCGCGAAGCAAATAATGCACATAGTTGTTAAAAAGCACGGCTGTTATTCCGTAAGCCCCTTCAATATAGCAATATTTCATCGTGTCACCTGTGGCACGTGCTTCATATTCAAATAAACCATCATATACACGGCTTTTTATTAGGGTATCGTGCTTATAAAATTCCATACGGTTGCGCTGCATGTCGGGTCCATAAAAATATACCAAACTATCACCATTATCATTAGTTTCTTTTATGGTTTTTATTTTATTAAAGGCGGTGTAGGTAACATCCTGTCGCTGCAAACTTATGGCAGAGGTGCTGTCAAGGCTTTCAATTTGAGTAACTGCATGGGTTTTGGTGGGGTCGTAAGTATAGGTTCCCGCATCCGTTTTGGCTGCTATGTTGCCATTGTCTTCATAACTCATTTCTTTTGTGGTAACATTGCCGAGCTTAATTTGGGTAAGCCGGTTCAAAGGGTCATAATAAAATGATTCAGAAAGGCTATGTATATTATCTTTACGCAATGTTAGATTGCCTGTAGTCGGCTCCCAATAATAATTGTCATGTTGCAGTTGATTATAAATGGTTCTGAGGTGGTAGTAATTGTCGTAAGTATATTCTGTCTCAATATTTTCATCGCCTTGAGATATTTTAATTGGCAACCCTAATTCATTCACAGTTCCCACTGCCCAAACATTAACCGTACTCGAGCCTTGAGTTGCTTGAAAAAATCTACCGTCATTATCATAATATCTGTCAACCGAAAACCCGGTTGGATACGTAATTTTTATTTTATTTCCGCGTGTATCGTACTTATAGGCAAAATCATACTGCGTGCCGTTTATGGTTTTTTGCTCAGTAAGTATTTGACCGTATCTGTTATAAGCATAATCAATAGTTTCCCCATTAAGGGCGGTTTCGGCTAATAATCCACCACAACTATCTGTAGTTACGGCAATATAAGTATAAGTATAATCGCCTTCAGGACCTGTTTTAGTTGTTAATCTTCCGTAATTATCATATTCAAAAGTATAAACAGAATCATTTGCATCTTGCTGCATCGTAACCTGCCCAAATAAGTCATATTCAGTGGTAGAAGTGCCTGCATCCGGGTCCTCTACACTAATTTGCTGTCCATAATCATTATAGGTATAAGTGATGGTGCTTCCGTTTGTTTCTATGGTTCCGGGCAATCCATTGCTCAAATAGGTGTAGGTTACATCGCCGCCATTGTCGGAGGCACTTACTACTTTGCCCATATCATTGATGGTTTTGCTTGTAGTTTGTTCAGCAGGGTCGGTAACAGTTACTGTTTTCTCTGAATAGTCATATTTTGTTACCAAACCATCATTATCAATTTCCTTAATTCTATTATTGTCATAATAACCATTGGTCGTCCACTTGGGGGTTTGTCCGCTCTCATGTGGCAAACAATTCCGAAGCAATTGTCCTTTGGCAGTATATTCTTTATCAGTATAAATTGTATGACCCCCAAATTTTTGCGTCATGCTTCGCAGCTCACGCCCAAAGGCATCATATTTCACTGTAACATCTGGAGCATTTGCCAAAGTGGCAGTTGAGCAATAAATGCAATTAGGTATAGATGAGTAGAGGTCCCATGCTTTATTATATTTGTTTAATAATCCATTGGGCAAAGTTACACTTGTTAGACTCCCAAAATCATCGTATTCGTACGAGGTTGCATTACCTAAAACATCCGTAACTTCTTCTTTAAGACCAAATTTATTGTTGTATTTATATTTTGTTTCCTGCCCCAGCATATTTGTTTCTTTCGTTAGGAAACGACCATACGGATCATATTCATAATCCATATAACGGTCAGCCAAACCGCTTGCCGAAGTCTTTTTTTCAAAGATATTGCCAAAATAGTTTCCGGTGTAATCGTAGGTTGTAGTGATAGAACCACCACTAACATTGGCAAAATCAATAACACTTTCTAACAAACCACTATTATAATAGGTATATTCCGTACTTTTGGTGTACGCTGCCTGCGAGCCGGAAGTTTGTGTTACTAATGTCTTTTTTAGTTTTGTCAAGGTTAATGAGCCTGATGAAATGGTATAGGATTGATTATCGAACGTATTAGTGGTCACTTTATTGCCATCATTACCGTAGGTTTCGGTTAGAGTCAACACATTCCCTTTGTTGTCAAGTATGTTGATGGCAGAGGTGCCATAATCAAATTCCTTGGTGGTTACTATGGTAGTTAAAGCGTCTGTCGTTTTACTACTATTTATGTATGGGAAAACACCTTTATAATAACTGTGTCCATTACTCCCATAAATAGACATAGTTGTATAGCTATTTTCAATTTTTGAAACTTCTTCATCGTTTATATATGATACAGCATTAGTTAAATTCATCAATAAATAATCGGCATCTAATTCATAAATACTTTCGGTTTTAGCCAAACTGACATCGTTTTGTGCAATGATTTTTGAAAATCCAAGTAAGCCCTTACCGTATTTATGAATAATACCTCCTTCGTAAAAATACGTAGTAACTGAGCTCCCGCCTATACCATCCGGCTGTTTTATGTCCGAAACTAAATAAGATGTGCCCACATAATCGTTAAAATCTTCGGAAACAAACTCGCCTTTTTTATAGACGCTTTCATCCGTCATGGATTTATATTTAAAAGTAGTAGTGTTCAGGAAACCATCAACAATGGTATTGACGAGCAAAGGTTTACTATCTGGATTGACAAATACAAAATGAGAGTATGCTGTTGTGCAGGCATCGCCTTGAAAAATAGATTTATTATAAACCAAATCAGCATTGCCGTCTCCATTCATATCTCCAACTGCTATCAGCCCCATAGTAGGCAATGAGCCGTAATCAAATTCTTTAAAATCTCTTCCAGTGGAGTAATATATTTTTATAATATTTGAATTTCCGGGGTCATTCCAATCATCATATACATATAAAATATCTGTTTTTCCGTCTCCATTGTAATCCTGACAAATTATTTCGCCCTCTTGGTCAGCGGAAGTGTATGTATTCATAGCCGCAATAAGCGTATTGTTAGAGGCAATCACCTCAAATGCGTTTCCTTTTGAAATCAATAATTTCCAAGTTTCATCAGTTCCCAACATAAGCAAATCTGTTTTCCCATCCCCATTAAAATCGCCTGTCACTATAGAATCGCCTAATGTTCCCATCCCTGATTGTGGAAGACTTAAAATTTGCGCATACGAACTGCCATTATATTCATAAAAATGATATTCATAACCACTTCCTCCGCTCACAGGATAGTAACTCAAAATTTCAGGTATCCCATTTCCGTTTATATCGGTCATTTTCATTTTGGCTTCACTATTGTTTGGCATAGAAAAATCGGCTCCTGCGATAAAATAGGTATCAATAGTATTCAAATCTGCGCAGTTTTCAATGTCAGAATATCCTTGAGGCACATGATTATAAAAAATACGATTGTTTGTTCCTATATTTTCGAACATCATTTCATTTTCTTTTCCGTCACCATTCAAATCTAAAAAGCTGATATAATAGCCCAAATTATCACTTGTACTACCATAAATGCCCCGTCCCACCAAATTGTCTATTCTATATTGAGGCAATTCGGTCAGTCCCGAATTTTCAAATTTATAGCAAACCATGTCAATTGAATCATAACAATCATATTGATAATTATTTGAAGTTACAAAAAACACTTCATCCACTCCATTTCCATCAATGTCGGCTGCTGCCGGTTGCATCAATTTAAGATTTGTAGTTCCAGATATTGTTCCGGAGGCATCAGGGCTTGTGTTATAATTTTTTGTGGTTTTGTCAAAAAGATATACATCCCAGTCAATGTCATTGGGTGTAGCAACAATATCTGTTCTTGCTTCCATAATATCCATAAAACCATCGCCATTAAAATCACCGTAAACTGTAGCAGCATAATTTGGCTTCAAAACCATCCATAAATCTTTATCTTTAATGGAGAGGTCATAAGGATGTGTTTTTTTATACTCTCCCTTATCAAAACAATAAAAAACATTAGTACAAGTGGGCATCGAAAACGAAGCTTTATTACAAGCTTGCACATGCAATTGAGAAGTATCTGTCGCTAAGGGTTCATTCCAATTTACAACCGTTGAGTTTAACTCGTTGTCATTATTATCCGTTTCAACAATTTCGTTCAGCAGAGAATACAAATCATTTGCACCGTAATTGTACTTAAAAATATACTTTTTAACTAAATCGCCTTCATTTTTTATTTGAATTTCAGTTAGCAGATAATTATCTTCGAGCGGTGCGGAATAGCCGGGGTAGGTCAGATTGGGATCGGATCGTTCAGCATATACAAAAACAATTTGATTGTAGGGTTCAATGTCAGCAGCAACATTTCCGGTATAGTCTATGGTGGAAAGCAAGCCTACTGCATTATAATTATAAAGCATATAGTTGCCATTAATATCTGTTACTTTATTCAAGCGATAAACACCTACTGAGCCATTTGTAATAGTTATTTTACGTGAATCTTCTGTATATCCATATTCTTTAATAGTTCCTTCAGGTGTTATCACCGTAAAATTCTCAGGTCCGCTACCTATGTATCCGTTAGTAAATATCGTTGAAAAATTAGCAAATTCAGTTGTATAATATATTTCGCCTGTTATGCTGTTTGAAGTATTTGTACTCATATTCGAATTCAGACTGCTACTTTGGTTTAAACTGCTACTTTGGGCTTCGCTATTATTATTTGAACTTAAAGGATATAGACGATTTCCGTCTAATGAATACACATCATATCCTGTCATATCAACGCTTCCCAAATGTCCATCTTGGCAGATAGTGTGGGGTGTTCGTGAAATTGAGGACGTTCCAAATAAATCCCAACCCCAGCCTAAAGACCCGTAGCCAGCTTGACTGCTATATGAAATATTCAGTTCGGGTTGCATGCCGTTTGTTCCGGGCGAACAAAATATTGGGATTTGATACGTGGCGGCTCCGCCCGGCGACACACTTGCTTTGCCATTAATGACTCCAACAGGCTTTTGCGTGTTAATTGTTTTCGAACCAACATCAATACGCGGTATATAATCTACTTGTTGAGAATGATTCCAATTGTAAAATAAACAAAAATACAATTGAAAAGCTTAATGTTTTTTTTGAATTTTTCATGTGTAAAAGTTTAATTCATAAATATAGCTTTTGTTTTAAAAATATTAAAAAGAAAAGGCTCCGCCCCACAACGAAGCCTTTTCTAAGCGTGCTCTACAACACGTAAATATATTTTGGTTCGCGCCATGCTTTCATACCATCTTTGGTAACTGCACAATAGCGAACATACATATCGCCCTTTTCCATATTGTGAAGAGCGTATTTTGTTTGCAGTGCTACACCTCCCAATTGCCAAGCTGTTTCGGCAGGAGGATTCACACTGTAAGCATATTGAAACACATAAG
>CAIOJS010000236.1 GCA_903858655.1 uncultured bacterium
ATCGAAGATGGAATCGGATTCATACAATTGAATCAACCTCCGGCTAATATCATGTCGAAGCTTTTCTTTCATGAGATCCATGAACTTTCCGATACATTATTAAACAATACCACAATTCATGCTTTAATTATCACCGGTAAGGGCAGACATTTTTCCTCCGGTGCTGATATCAACGATTTGTTATCATTTGATAAGGATAGTCCGCAACAAGCATCCGCTTTTTATTTGGCAAATAGTCAGACATTCTCACGTTTTTATTTGGCAAATATTCCTGTCATTGCTGCCATCAAAGGCGTTTGCATTGGCTCGGCGATGGAATTGGCAATGGCATGTCATTTTCGTATAGCTACCGAAAACATCATTATGGGCTTTCCCGAATCAGGTTTTAATTTGATGACGGGTTGTGGAGGTTCAGTATATCTCTCGGAATTGATGAACAAAAAGGATACGATGGAACTGCTTTTAACAGGCAAAAACTTGGATGCTCGCGAAGCCCTTAATATGGGTATTGTGGATGATGTGGTTCCCAAGAGCGAACTAATGGAAAAAGCTGTAAGCTTTACAAAAAATATACTTTTACACAATTACAATCGTTCTCTTAAGGATTTTTATTGTAAGAAGTTTCTAAGGACACATCGCGATGATTGATAGAGAAGTTCAAATTATAGGTACAGGCAGTTATTTACCCGGTAGTCCCGTCGCATTTGAGGATGCCGACACCTATTTGGGTGAAATAACGGATGCTCCGGCGTCGGTTATGAAATGGTTTGCCCGTATCAAACCCTTGATGCGCGAGATGCTCGACATCAACTATTATCATTATGCGATAGACCCCACTACTCGGCAATTTGTAGATGATAACGTAAGCATGTCCATCAAGGCTGCCACAAAGGCTATTGAAATGTCGGGTTTGAAAAACTCCGATATACAATTTATTGCTTACGGCAGTGCCCATCAACATCAAATGCCTACGGCAAGTGTACGCATTCAGGAAGGCTTGGGTATAGAGGCATGCGGCGAAATATCCATACATGCCAATTGCACATCAGCCTATAAAGCCTTTTTAGTGGCGTATGATTTTATCAAATCAGGTCGCTACGACACTGCTTTGGTGATTTCTTCCGGCATCTCTTCTTCCGAACTTATTGCCGAATATTACAATCAACCTCTATTGAAAAAAGAAGAGTTGTTTCTTCGCTATTTTTTATGTGATGGGGCAGGGGCAGTGGTGTTGAAAGCTACCAACATCCGCAAAGGCTTGTTGGTTGAAAACGCCTATATCGAATCCATAGGAGGAAAAAAACCCGCCGCCATGCTCAATCTGCGTCCTGCCTATTGGCAGAATCCTAAGCTCGAGTTCGAGTCGGGCAGCCATCATATAGCTCAAATGTTTAACGAACAATTGCGCATGCATTTTCATGATGAAGATGGCTCAGTATTTTATAAAGGATTGAAGCGTATGATTGAAAAGTATCACATTGATTTGAGTCAGTTGAAATATTTTCAAGTGAATTTTCCTTCCAAACATATTTCGGAACTTATCATTGAAGAATGCGAGTCCTTGGGCATCCCCAAAGAAACTTTATATTCCAAGATGAGCGACATGGGCTACGTGGGTCCTCCCATGGTTTTTATTTGTTTAGACAAAATTTTGCGAGAGGAGAAACTCCAAACAAACGACCTTATCCTGAGTTTTGTTACCGAAGTGAGCAAGTTTATGCAAGCCGGTTTTTCACTTCGCTATTATTGATGCATCATGACAACTATTATACTTAAAAAGAAAAAAATATTTCTGATTTTGCCTGCGCAAAAGTATCCCAATTATTATGGGCAGACAGAGCTGAGCAAAATGTTGGGCAAGAAAAAGTTCATGCTGCCCTTGTCCATGCCGATGATTGCTGCTCTCACTCCCGATATTTACGATGTACGTATTATTGATGAAGAAATTGAGAAACTTCCCACCAACGATTTGCCCGATTTGGTGGGTATTTCCGCTTTGGCTACCACTGCCCTTCGTGCGTATGAAATTGGCGATTGGTATCGTTCCCAAGGCGTAAAGGTGATTATTGGCGGTCCCTATGTCTCTTTTATGACGGATGAAGCCCGCTTCCATGCCGATAGTTTGGTGATAGGCGAAGCAGAAAACTCTTGGGTTCGATGTTTGGAAGATTTTGAAAACGGCTGTTTGCAGGAGCAATATCAATCCAACGAGTTTTGTGATTTTAAGGAAACCAAACTCCCTCGTTGGGATTTGGTCAATATGAAAGAAGTCTTTCAGGTGGGCATGCAAATCTCTCGCGGATGCCCTTATAGATGCGAGTTTTGTTTGGTCACGAGTCTTTTTGGAAACAAGATGCGCTATCGCAACATCCCGAACGTAGTGGAAGAAATCAAAAGTTTGCCCATCCGCAAAATATTGTTTGTGGACGATAACCTAACCGCCAACAAACGCCATGCACATGAATTGATGCAAGCTTTCATGCCCTTGAAAATTTCATGGGCTTGCATGTCGAGCATCGAAATTGCCAAGGACGAAACCCTATTGAAAGCCATGAACGATTCAGGTTGTTTCAATATCCTCATCGGCTTCGAATCTTTGAACGCAGGCAGTTTAAACGAAACACATAAGAAACAAAATCGTGATGCAGTGATTTACGAAGAATCCATCCGCAAGATACATTCACATGGCATCCATATCACCGCTTCTTTCGTCATCGGTTTTGATAATGATACACCCGAAGAATTCGACCGTTTGTATGAGTTCACGCAGCGAACCGGCTTATGCTATATCAATTTTAATATCCTTGGCGCACCCCACGGCACCGAACTTTACAAACGCTTGCGCCTCGAAGGCAGAGTATATGACAACAACCCCGACATGATGGGCGGTTTGTTTCCCTGCATCCATTATTTCAAAATGGGACAAATTGAGTTGTTCGATAACTATATGAAGACACTATCGCGCATGTATTCTTTTGAATCCCTGTTATACAAAGCTCGCATTGTGTTTGGTGAAGGAAACTTTGCCAAGTCCTACAATGATGGCAATCCAAACTTAGGGTTTATCTTGCGTATGTTGCTGAAATTGTTGAAAGAATATCTGTTTGTCCCCGCGCCATCCAAACGCAAATTGTTTCATTATATCATTTCCCTTATCCGCAAAAAGAAGCTTGCCAAAGATATGGGTTCATCTTTTTTACTTTCCATGATAAGCTACAACCGCCATATTGCCCGCCTAAACAAAAATGCCGACGAATATCGTACTATGATACGTCAATATGACATTGGACCATGGGAAAAGGTTCCGGAAGAAGAAAAACAAAGGTGGGCAGAGAGGAATAGGTAAAAAGTAGAAGAAAAAATCTTTATATTGAAAAAAATACTTTTGTGTCTCGAAAGCTAATTTTTCATTATGAAGTGTTTTGATTCATATTCGTGTCCATTTTTTTTATAGGTGAGGGTTGATAAGGAAAATCTTTTGCCTTCTCCCACTAACAAGCTTTTTCAAATCAATATCTCCTTAATTCAGAGCCTATTAATTAGCATTATCGTTTTTATAAAAAAAAATCCACCGCCTCTTTTTCAAAACCCGACGCCTCTTTTTCAAAATCCGACGCCTCTTTTTCAAAACCCACCGCCTCTTTTTCAAAATTCACCGCCTCTTTTTCAAAATCCACCGCCTCTTTTTCAAAACACGACGCCTCTGAGAGCCTTCAATGTGTTTCTTTTTCAAAACTCGATGCCTCTTTTTCAAAATGCAACACCTCTTTTTCAAAACACGCCGACTCTTTCTCCCTACACAACGCCTCTGAGAGCCTACAAGCTGCCTCTTTTTCAAAACACACCGCCTCTTTCCCACTACACACCGCCTCTTTTTCAAAACAAGCCGCCTCTTTCCGCCATCAAGGTGCCTCTGAGAGCCATCTATGTTCCTTTTTTTTATTTCAGATTTTCATTTTCCGCTATCTCTTGCTCAAAAACCAACATCCAA